>NZ_JBEZFT010000123.1:0-16853 GCF_040649595.1 Kribbella sp. NPDC048915
GTGGGTTCCGTACCCTTCACACGGGTCAGGAACCCACAACACGATGGGTGAACCCACCGCGCGGGAACGCGCGCGGTCGTCCAACGTGGGCGCCGAATCGGGTACCCGGGCTCACCCACTGATTGGTCACAAGAGCCGGATACCCCTCGAATCGGGGGTTCTTCATCGGCACACCAGCAGAGAACCCCCAACTCACGCGGATATCCGCTCGTACGAGATCGGCCGCGCCGGTCGTCGTGCGGGCAGAAGTCGGAGGCTTGAACAGGTTGTGGTGGGTGTGGACAGGTTATTGCTTGTTCAAGGTCCCGGGCGGGTGTGCAGGGTCCCGGGCGGGTGTCCAAGGTCCCGAGCAGGTGTCCAACGTGCCGGGCAGTTGTGCGAGATCCCGGGCAGGTGTCCAAGGTCCCGAGCAGGTGTCCAACGTCCCGAGCAGTTGTGCGAGATCCCGGGCAGGTGTCCAACGTCCCGAGCAGGTGTCCAACGTGCCGGGCAGTTGTGCGAGGTCCCTGACGGGGGCGCACCATCCTGGGCGGGGGCGCACGGTCCCACGACGGAGTGCACGGGTCCCAGGACGGAGTGCACGGCGCCGGGGTGGAGTGCACGGGTCCCAGGACGGAGTGCACGGCGCCGGGGTGGAGTGCACGGGTCCCAGGACGGAGTGCACGGCGCCGGGGTGGAGTGCGCGGCGCCGGGGTGGGGCCGGATGGGGGTCCGCGGTGGGGGCTCAAGGGGACTTGGTTGCGGGGACGCGCGGTCGTGCAGGGTGGGCGCCGACGCGGTCACCCGGACCCACCCGCGGATCAGTCACACGAGCCGGGTACCCGGTTTGCGGACGATGTGGGCGGCCTGCGCCGCGTCCTTCTCACCGGGCAGCGCCGCGCGGGTCAGGGTCGCCACCTCGGCGAACCCGGCGCGCGCGAGCAGCCCGGCCACGTCCGCGACGTCGTACATGTAGACCTCCAGGTCGAGGTCGTGACCGTAGGCCTGTTTGAGCGGCCGGCTGCCGTCGCCGACCTTGAAGCCGTGGATCAGCACGCCACCGGGCCGGAGCACGCGGTACAGCTCCGCGAAGACCAGCGGGAGGTCCTCGCGCGGCGTGTGGACGAGCGAGTACCACGCCAGTGCTGCGGCGAGCTCGTCGTCCTTGAGATCCAGCCCGTACAGCGAACCGACCTCGAATCGCAGCTCCGGATACTCCTGGCGGGCCACCTCGATCATCCCCGGCGTCAGGTCGACGCCGAACACGTCGAGTCCCTGACCGGCCAGGTACGCCGTGATGCGACCGGTGCCGCAGCCGAGGTCGCCGACCGGTCCGTCGTCGATGAGGCGGGCGAAGTACTCCAGAGCACCCAGCTCGAAAGGATCCTGCCGGTGGTAGTCCTTCAGGACCTGGTGGTAGTCGGTGGCAGCGGCGTTGTAGGAACCCTGGATGTCGTTCACCCGAGCACCCTAGGCAGCCCCTCCGACAGTTTCTCGTAGTCGGCGAGCGCGTTGTACGCATGCGCCGACAGCCGGATGAAGTTGCGCTCCTCGTAGCCGGTGAAGGTGATCTCGGCCTTCAGTTCGCGCGAGATCCGCATCTTCAGCGTGTCGCCGCCGCTCAGGTCGACCCAGGACGGCAACTCGACCAGGCGCATCGTCGCCGACGGGTGCACCACCTCGGCGACACCGGTCCCGAGCGCCTTGGCGAGGAGGCTCGCCCCCTCCTCGACCAGCGCGGTCAGCTGTGGCCGCCGTACGGACCAGTCGAGCTCGGCGAGCACTCGCAGCGACTCCGGCGCGGCGATCCACGGTACGTAGTCGTACGTCCCCTGCATGTCGAACCGCTCCGGCAGCCGCTCGTCGTACTCAGACCACGAGACGATCAGCGGCATCGTTGCCGCACGCCACCGTTCGGCGACCACCAGACCGGCCGTCGCGCGCGGCGCCGCGGGCCACTTGTGGAAGTTGCCGGTCCAGAAGTCGGCGCCGCCGGCGGCCGGGGCGTCGATCAGCGCCGGCGCGTGCGCACCGTCGACGACGACCGGGACGTCCTGCGCGTGGGCAGCCCCGACCAGCGCCTCGATCGGGAACACCTTGGCCGTCCCGGAGGTGATCTGGTCGACGATCAGCACCGACGCGCCGTCCAGCTGCGGCTCGATCAGTCGGACCACGGTCTCGTCGTCGGCCTCGAGCGGGATCGGGATCTTCACGACCTCGGCGCCGCGGTCCTTCGCGAACCGCTCCGCGGCGTACCGGACGGCGCCGTACACGTGGTCGGTGAGCACGATCCGCGAGCCCGCCGGGATCGGCAGCGTCTGCAGCGCGACGGTCACGCCGGCGCTCGCGTTCGGCACCAGGGCGAACCCGTCCGGGTCGGTCTGCAGGAACTCCGCCAAGGCGAGCCGGCTCGCGGTCAGCCGGTCGGCGACCGTGCGGAACCAGACCATCGGGTTGGCGTCCATCTCGGTCCGCAGCGCTGCCATCACCTCCTGGGTCCGCCGCGGCACGGCGCCGTACGAACCGTGATTGAGGTGGAGGACGCCGGGGTCGAGGGTCCACAGGTCGGGGCGGGGGCTGAGTACCGTCACCACGCAAACGGTACATACTTCCTGACGTGTACCCCTACCTCGACCACGACGGCCCGATCGCAATGGCCCACCGAGGCGGCGCGAAGCACCCCGACAACATCGGCTACGAGAACTCGCTGCACGCGTTCCGGCACGCCGTCGACCTCGGCTACCGCTACCTGGAGACCGACCTGCACGCGACCAGCGACGGCGTCGTGATCGCGTTCCACGACCGGGTCCTGGACCGGGTGACGGACCGGACCGGCGTGATCGAGGAGCTGCCCTGGTCGGAGGTCAGCAAGGCGAAGATCAACGGCCACGAGCCGATCCCGCGCCTGGACGAGCTGCTCGAGCAGTTCCCGCAGATCCGGTTCAACCTGGACATCAAGGCTGAGAGTGGCCTGGAGCCGGCCGCGAAGGTACTGCGTTCTGCTGACGCGATCGACCGGGTCTGCGTGTCGTCGTTCTCGCAGTCGCGGGTCCGGCGGATCCGGAAGCTGCTCGGACCTCGGCTGTGCACGGGGTACGGCGACTGGGAGGCCGGACTGATCCGCTTCCTGCCGTTCGCGCTGCCGTCCCGCGGCGCGTGCCTGCAGATCCCGGAGCGGTACGGCCCGCTGCGCGTCCTCACCCCCGGGCTGATCCGGCGGGCGCACTCGCGCGGCAAGCAGGTGCACCTGTGGACGATCGACGACGCGCCGACGATGCACCGGCTGCTCGACGCCGGTGTGGACGGCATCATCACCGACCGCACCGACGTACTGCGGGACGTGCTGAAGGAACGGGGTCAGTGGGCCTGAGGTAGTGGCCGAAGTGTTGTCTTCGGGTCCGCCCGATCGTCCCCCGGACCTGACACACTTCCGCGCATGGGATACCTCTCCGCCCCGCCGGCGGTCGACAAGCGCGAGTACTGGGGGTTCAGCCTCTACGACTGGGCCAACTCGGGCTATGTCACCACCACAGGCACCGTGCTGTTCGCGCCGTACCTGACGTCGGTCGCGGAGACGGCCGCCTGCGGGTACGTCGGCAGCACCGACAACCCGTGTCACACGAACCTGAACGTGCTCGGGCTCGGCATCTCCCCCGGCTCGCTGGCCTTCTACGTCGTGACCGTAGCGACGCTGGTGTCGGCGCTGTTCCTGCCGGTGGTCGGCGCGATCGCGGACCGGATGACCCGCAAGAAGCTGCTGATGTGCGGATTCGCCTGGGCCGGCGCGCTCGCGGCCAGCAGCATGGTGTTCGTCGGCGGCGGCCGGTGGGCGCTCGGAGCGCTGCTGCTGTTCATCGGCAACCTGTGTCTCGGCTCGTCGCTCGTCGTCTACGACTCGATCCTGATCGACATCGCGCCGCCCGACCAGCGTGATGCGGTCTCGTCGCGGGCCTGGGCGTTCGGGTACGCCGGTGGCTTCCTGCTGCTCCTGGTCAACCTGGCAGTCGTGACGGCACATGATGCGCTCGGAATGAGCCAGGGCACCGCCGTCCGGCTCAGTTTGCTCAGCGCCGGGTTGTGGTGGGGGCTGTTCACGTTCGCTCCCTTCTTCAGGCTCCGCGACCGGCCGCCGGTGGCCGTTGTCCCGGTGCGCAGCGGCAGCCTGGTGCGGCAGAGCTTCGGGCAGCTCGCGGCGACGTTGCGGCACCTGCGGGCGTACAAGATGACCATGCTGTTCCTGATCGCCTACCTGTTCTTCAACGACGGGATCCAGACGGTCATCTCGGTGTCGTCGACGTACGGCGAGAAGCAGCTCGGGTTCGAGACCCAGGTGCTGATCGCCACCATCCTGCTGGTCCAGCTCGTCGCGTTCTTCGGTGCGATCGCCTTCGGCCGGTTCGCCCAGCGGTACGGCGCGCACAAGACGATCTCGGGGGGTTTGGTGATCTGGATCCTGATCGTGATCGCCGGGTTCATGCTGCCCGAACGGCAGATCGTGCCGTTCCTGACCATGGGTGTCGCGATCGGCATCGTGCTCGGCGGGACGCAGGCGTTGTCACGGTCGGCGTTCAGCCAGCTGATCCCGAAGGGCCGCGAGGCGGAGTACTTCTCGCTCTACCAGGCCGGCGAACGCGGCACGTCCTGGCTGGGCACACTCGTGTTCGGCCTGGTCCACCAGCTCACCGGGTCCTATCGCCCTGCGATCGTGGCCCTCGGCGCCTTCTTCGTCATCGGACTGGCCCTGCTGACCCGGGTCGACATGCGCCGCGGCATCACCGAAGCCGGCAATCCCCAACCGAGCGTGGTCTGACGCCTACCCGGGTACGACGGACGCCACGAAGGCACGGACCTCGTCGGAGGTCGGACGGGTGCCGGTGCGGTCCGCGAAGAGCAGATGGGTCGAGCCGATCAGCGTGAGGCCGAGAACATCGGTATCGGCGTCACCCGGAATGCGGCCGTAGGTCTGCTCCGCGACCAAGTAGTCGCGGATCGCCTGACCGGCCTCGGTCAGGATCGGTACGCCGGTCGGGACGGCGGCGCGCAACCGCGCCCGCAGGCCGTCGCGGGAGATCGTCAGGCTGATGATTGCCACCGCGACCGAGCCGAACAGGTCGGTCAGCATCGTGGTCAGGTTGTCCACGACGCTCCCCTGTCCCGTCGCCTTCAGCAGTGTCTCGGCCTGGGCATGGACGCGCCCGATCCGGTCGAGCACGAGGTCGGCGAGGAAGCCGTCGAAGTCCGTGAAATGCTTGTGGAGCACGCCTTTCGCGCAGCCGGCCTCGGTGGTGACCGCGCGGCTCGTCAGCGCCTCGGGACCGTCGCGCAGCAGGACCCGCTCGGCCGCGTCGAACAGCTGCTCGCGCGCAGCCCGCAGCGCCACGCCGGTCGGCATTGCTGTCTCCTTGACTCGAGTGGGCACTTGCCCACTATGGTGGGCGTATGCCCACTCTACCGCCGGATCCGCATCGCCAACGCACCATGGCCGAGTCCTTCGGCGCCGATGCCGCGCTGTACGACCGGGCCCGGCCGCGCTACCCCGACGCACTGATCGGGGCCGTGGTCGCTGCTGCACCGGGACCCGAGGTGCTCGACGTCGGGTGCGGCACGGGGATCAGTTCACGCCAGTTCCAGGCGGCCGGATGCCAGGTGCTGGGTGTCGACGTCGACGAGCGGATGGCGGCGTACGCGCGGTCCACCGGCGTCGAGGTCGAGGTGTCGCAGTTCGAGTCGTGGGACGCCGGCGGGCGCAGGTTCGACGCGCTCGTCGCGGGGATGACGTGGCACTGGGTCGACCCGGTACTCGGGGCCGCGAAGGCGGCCGCCGTTCTTCGACCGGGCGGCACGTTCGCGGTCTTCTGGTACGTGCTGCAGCCACCGGCCGAACTCGACGCCGCGTTCACCGAGGTCTACCGGGATGTGCTGCCGCGCGGCCCGTTGAGCGCACAGTCCGCCACCCCGCAGACGGCGTACCAGCAGATCATCGACCGGGCCGCCGAGGGACTCGGCCAGACCCGAGTGTTCACCGGGCTGGAGCGGCCGACCTTCGCGTGGAGCCGCGACTACACGCGCACCGAGTGGCTCGACCAGGTCCGGACCAGCGGCCTCGCGAAACCACTGGCCGACGCGGGCAAGCTCGAACTGGTGCTCGACCGGACCGGTGCCGCGATCGACGCCGTCGGTGGCGCCTTCACCCTCGATTCCTACGCTGTCGCGCTGCTGGCGACCCGGGCCTGACACCGTCCGCGCGGGCGGTGCAGCGTCAGTGCAGCATCAGTGCAGCCGTCAGTGCAGGGCGGTCGGCGCCGCTCAGCGGGACGGTGTCGAGCTCGGGTTCGGCCGGAAGCCGCCGAACGAACCCTGGCGGACCGTTTCGGCGGTGATCGTGCCGCCGGAATCCTGACCGCTCACCACCACCTGCTCACCGGCCTTGAGATCCGCCGCAGTGCCCTTGGCGGTGATCTCGTACGCCGTCTCGCCGGTGAGCTTGACCGTGACGTTGCCCGACTGCGTCTTCACGACCAGCTCGGAGCCGTTCGCCGACACCACCGTGCCGACCGTCCCACGGCCGGTCTGGCCGCCCAGGCCCTGGCGGTTCGGGTCGTTCGCGCCACCGCGGAAACCGCCGTACCCGCCGAAGCCGCGGGCACCGGCCTGCGGCTGGTTCGGCGTATCGCTCGAGGCGAACGCGGCATGCAATCCGGCGCCGCCGGCCAGGCCGAGCGCGAGCACGACGACACCGGTCAGGATCGCAGTTGCCAGTGGCAGATTCAGGGTCCTCTTCGGCTTCAGCGCCGCGTCGACCTCCTCGTCGGACCCGATCTGGGCGAACTCGTCGGGCGTCTGGTGACTCATCTCGAAGGCCTCTCACTCATGGCGTAGTGCATCGATGGGACGCAGCCCGGCCGCGCGGTGCGCGGGCATGCTGCCGAAGAACAGACCGACCGCCGCGGACACGCCGAACGCGAGCCCGATCGACGACGGCACCAGCACCGGTTGCACACCGGCCAGCTGGAAACGGGTGAGGATCAGCGCGGCGCCGACGCCGACCGCGCCACCGATCAGGCTGAGCAGCGTCGCTTCGATCAGGAACTGGCCGAGGACGGTCCGGCGGCGCGCTCCGAGCGCCTTGCGGATGCCGATCTCGCGGGTCCGCTCGGTGACCGTGACCAGCATGATGTTCGTGACGCCGATGCCGCCGACAACCAAGCTGATCGCGGCCACCGCCGCGAGCAACGCGGTGAAGGTCGCCGCCGTGTCCTGGCTGGTCTGCAAGATCTGCGCGGAGTTCGTGATCCGGAACGGTGACGTCTGATCGGCCGGCACCTGATGCCTGGCCGCGAGTAGTTGGGTGACCTCGGCCTGGGCGATGTCGACGCGGTCCTGGCTCGCCGCTTGGACGACGATCTGGTTGAGAGCGCCGTACCCGGCCTGGGTGGCGCGGAGCGTGCTGATCGGAACGATGACGGTCGCGTTCGGGTCGTTGAAGCCGGCGCTGTCCTTGCTCGCGAGGACGCCCAGCACGGTGAAGTCGGCGGCACCGAGCTTGATCGTCTGCCCGACCGCGGCCGCGGGCCGGGTGAACAGTTCGGACGCGGCCGTCTGCCCGAGCAGTACGACGCGGCGCGCGGCGTCCACGTCTGCCTGGGTGAACGAGCTGCCGAGCTGCACCGGCGTGTTGGTCGCCGGGAGGTACTCCGGCGTCGTACCGATCACCTGGTTCAGGGTGTAGCTGGTGTCGCCGTTGGTCGCCGTACCTGAGCTCGTCATGACTGGAGCGACCGAGGAGACATCCGGAGCGAGGAACTTGTCGGCGAGCGCGGCCGCATCCTCGAGCGTCAGGCTGTACTGCTGGTTCGCCGGGCCGGCCTGACCGCGGACGAAGCCGCCGCCACCGCCGGTGGTGGAGACCGTGAGGAGATTCGTCCCCATCGCCTCCAGCCGGTCCTGCACCACCTTGCCCGAGCCGTTGCCGACCGCAACCAGCACGATGACCGCACCGACACCGATCGCAACGCCGAGCACGGTCAGCAGCGATCTCAGCTTGTTCGCGCTCAGACCGCGCAGGGCAGCGCCCATCAGGTCGCGGGGTGACATCAGCGCGTCACCTCGTCGGCGACGATCCGGCCGTCGGCGACCTGGACCAACCGGCGCGCACGGGTCGCGACCTCGTGCTCGTGCGTGATCACGACGATCGTGCGGCCACCGAGGTGCAGGTCGTCGAACATCCGCAGTACCTCCTCGGTGGACTCGGCGTCCAGATTGCCGGTCGGTTCGTCGGCGAGCAGGATCCGCGGGCCGGTGGCCAGGGCTCGGGCGATCGCGACGCGCTGCTGCTGACCGCCGGACAGCTGGTTCGGGCGATGGCCGGTACGGTCGGCGAGGCCGACCAGCTCGAGCGCCCTGGTGGCTCGCTGCCTTCGTTCGGGCCTTCTGAGCCGCGCGTAGGTCAGCGGCAGCTCGACGTTGGCGAGCGCGGTCGTCCGCGGGATCAGGTTGAACGACTGGAAGACGAACCCGATCTTGCGGCCGCGAACGAGCGCCTGCTGATCCTCGGACAGCCGCGCCACGTCCTTGCCGTCGAGCAGGTACTCACCCCGAGTCGGTACGTCGAGGCAGCCGAGAATGTTCATCAACGTCGACTTGCCGGATCCGGACGAGCCCATCACCGCGACGTACTCCCCCGCGTCGACGCGCAACGACACGCCGCGCAGCGCATGGACCGTGGTCTCGCCCTGGCCGTACGTCTTCGTCACACCGCGGAGCTCGATCAGAGGCTCACCGGCCACGGAAACCTCCGGTGCCCGTACCTGCGCCTCCGAACCCACCGGGAAGCTGGCCGTTGCCGGGCAACTGGCGTCGGCCCTCGCCGCTCTGGTTCACGGCGGCGCCGAGGGGCCCCTGCAGCAGCTCGACCTGGTCGCCCTCGTTCAAGCCGGAGGTGATTTGGGTGTAGCTGTCGCCGCGGACGCCGACCTTCACCTCGCGCGTTCCGCTGCCGTCGGTCATCGTCACCGTGTACGTCGTCCCGCTGGTCGCGATCGCCGTACTGGGCAGGTACAGGGCGTCGGCGGCCTTCGCGGTCTGGACCGTGACGTTCGCGGTCTGCCCCATCCGCGCGTTGGCCGGAAGCTTCGCGAGGCTGAACGTGGCCGAGTACGACACGACACCGTTGGTGGTGGTCGGCGTCGGCGACACGGACGCCAGCGTGGCGGTCAGCGTCGTACCGGGCTCCGCGTTCAGCGTGACCGTCGCGCTCTGGCCGGGCTTGATCTTGATCGCGTCGGCCTCGGGGAACGCGGCCACCACCTGCAGCGTCTTCAGGTCGGCGATGTCGGCGAAGCCGGACGAGCCGGCCGTCGTCGAGGCTGAACCTTGACCTGACGTAGAGCCCTGACCGCTGGTGGTCGACGGCGAGCCCGTACCGCCCCCGGCGACGGATCCGACGGCGCCGTTGACCGCGGTGATCGTGCCGGCGATCGGCGCCTTCAGCGTGGTCGCATCGACGGCAGCCTGGGCCGCCTCGACGTTCTGGTCGGCCTGTTCCTTGTCGGCCTTGGCCTTGGCCAAGCTCGCCTCGGCGTTGCTGACCGCGACCTGCGGACTCTGCCCCTGGCCTTGACCTTGAGACTGCTGAGTCTGCCTTCCGTCTGCACTCGGGGTGGTGGTCGGTGTCGCCGAGGACTCCTCGAGGGCCTCCTGGGCGTCGCTCAATGTCTCCTCGGCCGCGGTGACCGAGTTCGCGGCGGCGATCTGGTTCTGCTGGGCGATCCGCAGCTGGCGCTCCGCCGCGGCCGGGTCGATCTTCGCGATCGGCGTACCTTTGGCGACCACTTGGCCGACCTTCACCAGCACCTGCGTGACCGTGCCCGAGGTCTCGAACTGCGGCGACGCGGTCTGTGAGCTCTGCAGCGTGCCGCTCGAACTCACGCCGGCGGTGACCTCACCCCGCTGCACGGTCGCGGTCGGCCGGGTTGCACTGGCCGCCGGCGGATCCTTCTTGAAGAACAGGAAGTAGGCGGTGACGGCGATGGCGAGCACGACGGCCACCAGGCCCACGTTCACCAGGTTGAGGCCACGGAGCTTGTGGCGGGGTAGCACCATGGACGGTGAGGCTAGGGTTGATTGCTGAGGAGGAGATCCCGGATTCCTGGCAACTGGCTGTGAACGTTGCTGTGAGTCAGGGCACCCTGCGGAGAGCGAACCAGGAACCGGCCCGGTGCGTCGTACGCCGTACGGCTCGCGACACGCCGTGCTGTGTGAACAGCTGATGACGCCAGGTCACGACGGTGCTGTCAGGTGCGTACATATGGCTCGGACATGCCAAAATGGGAATGATCCGGGCCGGCCGACCGTTGGCACGGATGACGATCTCGGAGGTTTGACATGTCTAATCGCGTACTGCGTGGTTCGGGGCTGGGTGGGGTCAGCTTCGAGGATGACCGCGGTGTCGAGTTCGCGCCACGCCAGATGATCACGTACGACTGCCCGCGCGGTCACGTGGTCGAGGTGACGATGGCGCACGACGCCGAGGTGCCCGCGGTGTGGGAGTGCCCGCATTGCGGCAGCGAGGCCGCCCGGTCCACCGGTGAGAAGCCCGAGCCGAAGCAGGAGAAGCCCGCGCGTACGCACTGGGACATGCTGCGTGAGCGCCGGAGCATCTCCGAGCTGGAGGAGCTGCTTGCCGAGCGGGTCGAACTGCTCCGCAAGGGCGAGATCGGGCCGGCGCACCTGCACCGGACCAAGCGCACCGCCTGAGCCACACCCGGTTCACCGGAACCCTCATCGCAACGGCGCGGTGAGGGTTTCTTCTTGTCGTCATTTGCCTAAAGGCTTTAGGTATGCACATAATGAGTTATGGCACGAGTGGGGTTGACCGGTGAGCGCCTGGCGTACGCCGGAGCGGAGCTCGCGGACGAGGTCGGGTTCGACCAGGTGACCGTGTCGGCGCTGGCGCGCCGGTTCGGCGTCCAGGTCGCGAGCCTGTATTCGCACGTCCGCAACTCCGACGACCTGAAGCTCCGCATCGCGACCGTCGCGCTGTCCGAGCTCGCCGACCGCGCTGCGTCCGCGGTGGCCGGTCGCGCGGGCCGGGACGCCGTCGTGGCACTCGCCGACGTCTACCGCACCTACGCCAAGCAACACCCCGGCCGCTACACCGCATCGCGCCACACGGCGTCGAGCGCCGCGTTGCAAGCGGAGTACGTGGCCGCCGGCAAGCGCAATTCCGAGCTCATGCGTGCGGTGCTGCGCGGCTACGACCTGGGCGAGCCCGCCGAGACCGACGCCGTACGTCTGCTCGGCAGTCTGATCCACGGCTACGTGGCGCTCGAGCTCGCCGGCTCTTTCGACCACAGCTCTCCGTCCAGCGACGACACGTGGCCCCGCCTCCTCGGCGCCGTCGATTCCCTTCTGCGCACCTGGCCCGAAAGGCACCCCTCATGACCACCATCAGTACCCCGATCACCACCGACATCGTGCGCGGCGCGTTCGATCTCGAGCAGACCGGCCGCGGCACCCTGCCGCACCGCCTGCCCGCTTGGGCGCGAACGCAGTACGACGACGGTCAGATGTCCATGGTCGACACCCAGCCCTCCGGTGTGCGGCTCGTGTTCCGCACCGACGCAACCGTCGTCGAGCTCGAGACCGTGCCTACCAAGCGCGACTACATCGGCGCTCCACCGCGCCCCGACGGCGTGTACGACGTGGTTGTCGACGGCAACCTGTTCGCCCAGCGGACCGCGCAGGGCGGCGACGTGATCACGATCGACCTGGCCACCGGCGCTACCGAGACCACAGCCGGGCATCCCGAGACGCTGCGAGTCGACGGGTTGCCCGCCGGCCCGAAGGTCGTCGAGATCTGGTTGCCGCACGACGAAACCACCGAGCTCGTTGCCCTGCGCACCAATTCCTCGGTGGAGGCGGTGCCGATCGACCGTCCGGTCTGGCTGCACCACGGCAGTTCGATCAGCCACGGGTCGAACGCGACCCATCCGACCGGGACCTGGCCGGCACTCGTCGCCGCGGCGAACGACGTCGAGCTGATCAACTTCGGCTTCGGCGGCAGCGCGTATCTCCAGCCGTTCTTCGCCCGGACGATCCGCGACACACCCGCCGACCTGATCAGCGTCAAGCTCGGCATCAACATCGTGAACTCCGACAGCCTGCGGCTGCGCTCGTTCACGCCGGCCGTCCACGGGTTCCTAGACACCATTCGCGACGGACACCCCGACACGCCGCTGCTGGTCGTCTCCCCGATCCTCTGCCCGATCCACGAGGACACGCCCGGACCGACCGGATGGGACCTGTCGGCGCTGGCGGCCGGCGAGCTCCGTTTCGCCGCGACCGGCAACCCGGACGAGGTTGCCGCGGGCAAGCTCACGTTGTCGGTGATCCGTACCGAGCTGGCCCGGATCGTCACCCAGCGAGCGCTCACCGACCCCAACCTCCATTACCTGGACGGCCGGGAGCTGTACGGCGAAGCCGACAACCTGAACGCCCCGCTGCTCGACGACCTGCACCCGGACGCAGCCACCCACGAGCTGATGGCGAGCCGCTTCACCGACCACGCCTTCGGCCCGAAAGGCCCGTTCAGCCCGCCGGAGAGCTGAGCTCTCCGGCAGCGACCGGACTGCCGTTGCTGGTGGTTCGGCCGGCCGCGGTGGCCAGGTCGGGTTGGAGGCGACGGAGAGCCTCGAGGTGGCTGTGGGTCCAGAGGATCCGGATCGCGGTCGGTGTCGCGTTGCCGTGACGGTCGTTCAGGTCACGGCGTACGACCTCGACGAGGCGGTTCTTGGTGGCGTGGTCGGCGTCCAACGGTTCGGGGACCGGGCCGATGCCGTCCAGGCTGGTGGCGAGGGTCGTGTACCACCCGCGGAGCCGGTCGGCCGCAGTCATCAGCGCGGCCTGGGCGGCGGCGCGCTCGTCGGTCGGTGGGCGTCCGTCGGCGTACCGTTCCCAGAGCTCGAGTACGGCGTCGGCGGCCAGCCGGATCGCCACCACGCCGGTGACGAGCGAGGTCATGTCGCTGAGCGGTACGGGCTTCGCGCCGCGCTCGGTGAGGTACGTGCGGAACGTGTCGTCCAGGCGCGGCGCCGCGGCCGCTGCCCGGCGTCCGTCCTGTGGTGCGGCCGGTCCAGGTCCGCAGCATGCCACGGCGTACCCGACAGCGTTGACGAGATACTGCGCGCTGTCGACGTACGCCTCGGCGAGCGCCTTGCCGAGGGCGGTGGTCGCGCCGCGCGGCCAGAACAGCAGACCGACAACCAGGCTGACCGCGCAGCCGAGCGCGATGTCTTCGATCCGGACCACGATCAACGACAAGCCCGTCGACAGACTGGTCGGCCGGTACGGCGTCGCAGTGAACGTCCGCCGCAGCTCGTCGATCATCACCGCGGTCCGGCCGCTACGCGCCGCCCCGACCTCGATCGGGTCCGCGGCCTCCGAACGCAACTGCGCCGCCGCAGTCCGGCAGACACGCGCCGCCGGTGCGGCAAGCGGATCCTTCCACGGACTCGGCCAGAGCCACCAGACGGCAAGTACCGCGGCCACACCGGCGATCGCGATACCGGCGAGACGATCCGGCAGCGCGGACAGTGGGGTGGGCGTCGCGACCGAGAGGATGAACGCGAGCAGCAACGACGTACCGGCGCCGGCGAGCACCGAGCTGACGACGCCCGAGAACAAGACCACAAACGCGACCACAGCCGTCGCGACGATCGCGCTCCACAGAGCCTGGCCGGCGACCGTACCGAGTGCAACCAGCACGAGCGACGCCAGCGCGAGCTGCGCCTGCGCGCGCAGCCGCTGCACCCGAGGCCCCTGGAAGTCGACCAGCAACAACATCGCGAACGACCCGAACGCCGCGAACGTCGCAATCGTCGGCGCATCCAGCACGCCCGCGCAGAACGCGAACAGCAACGGCATCACCACCGCCGTCCGACCCGCCCGCCGCGTAGCCGCCAACCCCGGGTCCCGCGCTCGCAACCACCGCAGTACCCAGTGCGGCACTCCACTCACCAACTGCCCCACCGGCCGACCCAGCAACCGTCGCCCAACCACCTTCGCGTTCACCCCCTCCGCCAACCCGACCCCAGCAGTCTCCTCCCCCTCCCAACCCACCGCGACCACAACCCGACCCCGCCACCCGCCGAGCCACCCCCATCGCACCGCTTCCGCCGCGCCACCACGTGGCGCCGCCTCGACGCGCCGCACCCGCGGACGGGTCACGCCACGATGCGCCAGAACCCCTGGCCGCTGGGAAACTTTTCGTCACGTGGTGCACATTTGTTTCCCAGCCGGCCGCGGGCTCGTCCGACCGGCGAGGTGAGGTGGTGGGGTGCCAACGCAAAGGGAGGCGCGCCCGGCGCAGGGCCGCGGCGCAGGGCAAGCGCCGCCGGGGCGGGTGGGCGCGAGGTGGGTGGGGTTACTTGTCGGGGTCTATTACTTCGCCTTGGATGACGTCGCCGGAGGGTGGGCGCCTGTTGCCGGCGCCGGGGTCGGCGCCGGGGTTCGGGATGAAGGGGGTGAAGGCGGGTGGGGTGAGGGTGGTGGCGCGGCGGCTGACGAAGCGGGTGACGAGGCGGCGGGCCAGTGGGCGGGTGAACGGGAGGATGAAGAAGAAGCCGAACACGTCGCTCACGAAGCCGGGGGTGAGCAGGAGGGTGCCGCCGATCAGGACCAAGGCGCCGTCGGTCAGTTCGCGGCCCGGAAGCTTGCCGGTCTGGAGCGAGTTCTGCAGGGCGTTCCAGGCGCGGCGGCCTTCGCGCTTGACCAGCCAGGCGCCGAGCGCGCTCTCCGCGACCAGCAGGGCGACCGTCGGCCAGCCGCCGATCACCTGGCCGACCTGGATGATCACGTAGATCTCCACGATCGGCACGACGAGCAGTGCCAGCCCGATCAACCAACCCATGTCCCGCCCCTTCCAGCGATTCGTTCCAGTGTTACAGGCCGCCGAAGTTCCAGGCCGCCGAAAGTTCCAGGCTCCCGAAAGTTCCGGGCCGCCGAAAGGGATCAGGCCGGGACCTTCTCCCGCGGCTGCTCCGAACCGGCCGCGGGCGGCGGGGGCACGGCGGCCTTGCCGCGGCGGCGCTCGACCAGCGCCAGCACGAGGCCGAGCAGACCGAGCCCGGTGAGGATCCACTGCGGCCAGCCGCCGAGGATGGTGGCGAGCGTGCGGCCGTCGCGCAGCGGGACGTCGGCCACGTACACGTCCCGGACGAACTGGCCGGTCTTGTGTTCGACCGAACCGTCCGGGCGGATCACCCCGGAGATGCCGCTCGTCGACGCGATCAGGACGGTCCGGCCGGTTTCGATCGCGCGCATCCGGGTGATCGCGAACTGCTGCTCGGGCTGACCCGTGCCGCCGTACGTCGCGTTGTTGGTCTGGACGACGAGCACTTGGGCGCCGCCGTTGACCACGTCCTGGATGACGTTGTCGTAGGCGAGCTCGAAGCAGATCACGTCGCCGTACGTGACGCCGCGGATCGGCATCACGCCGGGACCGACGCCGGGTACGGTCTGCGCGCCGACCATCTCGAGCCGCTTGATGTACGGCAGCAACTGGTCGCGGAACGGGATGTACTCACCGAACGGCACCGGGTGCCGCTTCGCGTATCGCTGACCGGGGCCCGTCGACGGGTCCCACACGATGCCCGTGGTCTGCCGCTCGTTGACGCCCGGCCCCTGGGTGACGGCGCCGACCAGGATCGGTACGCCGACCGCCTTCACCGCCTCCTCGATGTCGGCGCGGGTCTCGGCGTCCTTGTACGGGTCGATGTCGGTCGAGTTCTCCGGCCAGATCACCACGTCCGGCTTCGCCTCGGTGCCGGCCTCCACCTGCTTCTGCAGATCGAGTGTCGCCTGCAGGTGGTTACGCGTCACGGTGCGCGCGCGACCCAGGAACTCCAGTCCCTTGCCGGGCACGTTGCCCTGCACGATCGCGGCGCGGATCTGCTTCCCGTCGCCCGCGGTGGACAGCTGGATGAGCATCGGCCCGAACACCAGCGCCAGCCCGGCCACGACCGCGACGGCGCGCATCCGCAGTACGGTTCCCCGGCGGAGTACGGCGTACACGCAGACGCCGATGAACGCGACGACGAAGCTCAGCCCCGCGATCCCGATGTACGCCGCCAGGCTGCCGAGCGCGACGTCGGCGAAGGCCCACGCGAGCTTGCCCCACGGGAATCCGCCGAACGGCACCGACGCGGTCGCGAACTCGGTCGCGACCCACAGCGCCGGGATCCACACCGGCCACAACCGCAGCTTCAGCACCTGGGTCGCGAACACCCCGAAGACGGCATAGAACAGTCCCTCGAGAATCGCGAGCGCGATCGCGGCGTCACCGCCGATGACACTCAGCCAGGGCACCAGGACGGAGTAGTACGCGATCCCGAAGCCGGCGCCGATCAGGAAGCCGGCCTTCATCGAGCTGCCGTTCAACGCGGCCAGGAAGAGCGGGACGGCGACGATCGTCAGCCACGGATGGTCGTGCGGCTCGAACGCGAACCCGAGCAGTGCCCCGGCCACCACCGCCACCGCCACGCGCGGCAGCAGCCGCCCCAGTGCCTTCACCCGGTCCACGCGGTCAACCCCTTGTCCTCACCTCACCGGCGGACGCCGGTCGCCCGACCGTACAACGTCCCGGACAGGCAAATGTATCCGCTCGCGGTCGCAGACCCGTCCGCACCACCGATCCATGCCGCTCCCACCGTCCGGGCGCTGCGCGAACCCTCCATTCGGCAGGGCAACCCCTCAAGTGGAGGGTTGCCCATCGAAAATTTCAGGGGGCAACCCCAATGCCGCTCAGTTAGGGCTGGGGTGTGGTTGTCAACCGTCGTGGATGTGGATGGTGTGGGTGATCTTGTAGTTGTTGCGGT
>NZ_JBEZFT010000124.1:0-16467 GCF_040649595.1 Kribbella sp. NPDC048915
GGTTCCTGACCCGTGTGAACGGTCAGGAACCCACAACAGCGTGGGTGAACCCACCTTGGGGGTACGGCGAGGCCGCGGGCAGCCGTACTCGGGGGCCCGGCGTCTGTCATACGCGGCCCACGCGCAGGCGTACCCGGGGCCGGCGTCCGTCGTACGCGGCCCACGCGCAGGCGTACCCGGGGCCGGCGTCCGTCGTACGCGGCCCACGCGCGGGCGTACCCGGGGCCGGCGTCCGTCGTACGCGGCCCACGCGCGGGCGTACCCGGGGCCGGCGTCCGTCGTACGCCGGGCCGCCGTACCGGGGACGCCGTACCAGCGCCGCCGTACCGGGGACGCCGTGCCAGCGCCGCCGTACCAGCGCCGTCGTACCAGCGCCGTCGTACCAGCGCCGTCGTACCAGCGCCGCCGTACCAGCGCCGCCGTGCCGGGTCGGGGGATCGGGTGGGGTCAGTCTTCGTCTTCGGCGGCGCGGGCTTGTTCGAGGCGGGCGGAGAGTTTCGACGCCCGGGTCTCGATCTTGCCGGCCAGTCGGTCCCGGGCGGCGCGGAGGACGAAGATCGACAGGATCGACGACACGATCAAGGCCAGCAGCAACAGCGGGAAGACGTTCAGCCACGTCCCGAGCGCAAACCACAGCACCGCGAAGCAGACGGCGAACAAGGCCGCCCGCAACCCGGTGTAGATCGCGAATTCCTTCATCTCAGATCCCAGCGTAGGAGTGCAGGCCGGAAACCAGCAGGTTCACGCCGACGAAGTTGAAGATGAAGACGAACCAGCCGACGATCGCGATGATCGCGGCCCGGCGGCCCCGCCAGCCCGCGGTCGCGCGGGCGTGCAGGTAGGCGGCGAACACCACCCAGGTCACCAGCGACCAGACCTCCTTGGGGTCCCAGCCCCAGGCGCGGCCCCAGGCGTAGTACGCCCAGATCGGGCCGGCGACCAGCACGCCGAAGGTCCACAGCGGGAAGGCGAACGCGAGCACCTTGTAGGCCGTACCGTCCATCGCCTCGGCGCTCGGGAGCCGGCGCAACGCCGCCGACATCGTGCCGCCGTCCAGCACTCGCTGCTCGGCCCGGGCCTTGACCAGGTACAGCAGCGAGACCAGGCCGCCGACGGTGAACGCACCGCCGGAGATCGCGGCCGCCGACACGTGGATCACCAGCCAGTAGGAGTGCAGCGCCGGGACCAGCGGGCCGGCCGGGGTGTAGAGCGCGAGGCTGGCGAGGCCGAGGACGCCGGCCACGACCAGCGTGACCCCCAGGCCGAGCCACTGCAGCTTGTAGCGCTGGACGAACACCAGGTACACGACCGACACCGCGAGCGACGCGGTGATCGAGAACTCGTACATGTTGCCCCACGGCACCCGGTCCGCGGCGAGGCCGCGGGTAACGACGCCGCCGAGATGCAGAGCGAAGGCGAGCCAGGTCAGCAACAGCCCGATCCGGCTCGCCGCGTCCATCCGCGCGGCCGCGGCCGCCGCAGCCCCGCCGGCCGGGCCGGCCGTACCGCCCTCCGCTGTGGCCGAGTTCGCCGGAGCGCCCGCACCGACCAGCACAGGGGTCTCGGCCTTCGCCTCGGCGCGGGCGACGGCGGACCGGCCGAGGGCCCACTCCATCGCATGCGCGACCATCGCCAGGGCGTAGATCACGGTCGCGGTCGGGATCAGCAGGTTCGAGACCTGTGCGTAACTCTCCGGGCTCATGACTGCTCCTCGGTGTTCGAGCCGGCGGGTTTCAAGCGTGCGGTGACGGCCTGGATCTCGTCGCCGAGACCTCGCTCCGGTCCCCGGTCCAGGCCGGCGACTTCGACCACGGTACGCCCGTCCTGCTCGCGGACGCGCACCCAGGTACGGCGTGGGTGGACGAACAGCGAGCCCATCAGGCCGAGGATCGCGAGCAGGATGCCGGCCAGGGCAAGGTTCGCGCCCGGGGAGTGGCTGATCTGCAGCTTCACCCAGCGGCTGTAGCCGTCGAAGGTGATCGAGCCGGCCTTGTCCGGCAGCGCGACGCTCTGCCCGGGGGCGAGCTGGAAGCGCCACTTGTCGCCGTCCTTGGTGAACTGCGTGAGCTTCGTCTTGTCCAGCTGGTACACCGACTCGGGCTTCCCGGTTTCCGGCTGCGGCCGCCCGTAGTACCCGGTCATCACCAGGGCCGGGTTCAGGTCGTCGGGGAACATCGACACCGGACCCTGCTGGCCGATCACCGCGGTGGGCAGGAAGAAGCCCTCGAAGCCGAGGGTCAGCGGCCGGGCGTCGGGTGCCTTGATCACGCCGAACGACGAGAAGTTGGTGTCCTGCGGGAGGAACGGCGCCGGGCCCGAGAACGCGACGTTGCCCTTGCCGTCCTTGACGGTGACCCGCGGCGCATACCCGTGGCCGAGCAGGAAGACGTCGCTGCCGTCGACCCGCAGCGGGTGGTTGACCTTGAGCTCGTACGACTTCTCCGGGGAGTCCGGCGTCTCCTGGTAGCTGAGCTGGGCCTTGAAGTCGCGGGCCGCGCCGCGCTGCGGGCCGTCCTGCTGGAACTTCGCCTGGAAGTCCTTGACCGTCAGCGAGAACGGCGGCAGGTCGTCGTCACCGCTGAACGCGCGGCCGGGCGTGAAATCGTCGTACTGCGCGACCGAGTTGGAGAAACCGTTGCCCACCACAACAAGTACGGTGCCGCGGTAACCGAAGAGCGAGCCCCACGCGACGCCGATCAGCGCGAGGATCAGCGAGAAGTGGAACAGCAGGTTGCCGGCCTCGCGCAGGTAACCACGCTCCGCCGCGACGGCACCGTCGTACGCCTGCACCCGGAAGCGGCGGCGGCGCAGCTCGCGGGTCGCGGCGACGAGGACGTCATCCGCCGCCTCGGCACTCTGGTCGACCTCGAAGCGCTCGTACCCGGGCAGGCGGTTCAGGTTCCGCGGGGGCTTCGGTGGGCGGGCCCGGAGGGCTTTCAGATACACCCCGAGTCGCGGTACGACGCAGCCGATCAGCGAGATGAACAGCAGCAGGTAGATCGCCGAGAACCATGCCGACTTGTAGACGTCGAACAGCCCGAGCTTGTCGTACAGCGGGCCGAGCTTCGGGTGCGCGGCGAGGAAGTCCGAGACCTTGATCGGGTCGATCGGCGTCTGCGGGATCAGCGACCCCGGCACCGCGCCGAGCGCCAGCAGGAACAGCAGCACCAGCGCCGTCTTCATCGACGTCAACTGCCGCCACATCCAGCGCAGCCAGCCGACCAGGCCGAGCGCCGGCGGGCCGGACGGCTCCTCCGGACCCGATCCCGCGGCGATCCGTTCCTTCTGGTCGAGGTCGGCCATCTCAGACCGCCGATCCGAAGTTGGCGACCCACTGCCGCAGATCCGCGGTCATTGCATCCCACACTCCCGTCAGCAGCAGCAGTCCCACCGCGATCATCAGTACGCCGCCGATCCGGATCACCAGCAACTGGTGCTTACGCACCCACGCCACCGCCCCCAGCATCCGGCGGAAGGCCAGCGCGGCGATGATGAACGGGATCCCCAGCCCGAGGCTGAACACCAGCGCGAGCGTCGCGCCGCGGCCGGTGCTGCCTTCGGTGGTGGCCAAGGTCATCACGGTGCCGAGCGTCGGCCCGATGCACGGCGTCCAGCCGAACCCGAACAGCACCCCCAGCAGCGGCGCCGCGGCGATCCCGACCGCCGGCACCCGGTGCACCCGCAGGTCCTTCTGCAGGAACCCGAACCCGCCGAGGAAGACCAGACCGAGGACGACGGTCAGCGCGCCGAGCACCTTGGTGATCGTCTTCTGGTGCTCGATCAGCAGGTCACCCGCGGTCCCGAACACCACACCGGTGAGGATGAAGACGGCGGAGAAGCCGGCCACGAACAACGCCGTACCGGCGAGCATCCGGCCGCGCCGCTCGGAGCCGAGCTCGGCCGCGGACAGGCCGGTGACGTACGACAGGTAGCCGGGCAGCAACGGGACGACACACGGCGAGAAGAACGAGATCGCCCCGGCCAGCACCGCGATCGGCAACGCGACCAGCATCGACCCCGTCATCGAGTCCGCGAACCACTGTCCCATCAGCCTGCGCCCAACTCCCCTGCCGAAAGCCCCATCGCCCCGAACCTCACTTGGCCTCGGCCACCATGCCCAGCAGGGTCTGCTTGGTCACCTCGCCGACGACCCGGCCGGCGACCTTGCCGGACGGATCGATCACCAGGGTGGTCGGGATCGCGGCCGGCGAAATCTGCCCGCGGAAGCCGAGCAGCGCCTTGCCGTTCGGGTCGTAGATGCTCGGGAACGGTACGCCGAACTCCTGGACGAACCGCTTCGCCGGGGCCTGGTCCAGGTCGCGGGTGTTCAGCCCGACGAACTGCACCGACGGCCCGAGCTCCTTCGCGGCGGCCACCAGGTCCGGGGCCTCCTTGCGGCACGGCGGGCACCACGAGCCCCACACGTTCAGCACGACGACCTTGCCGACGTGGTCGGACAGCTTCCAGGTCGTGCCGTCGAGGGTCTGCCCGGTGAGCTCCGGCGCCTGCTTGCGGTCCGCCGCGGCGAAGATCGACACGTTGCCGTTGCCGCTGACGAAGCCCGCCTGGCCCTCGCGGTTCTGCGACGCCTGCTGGCCGGAGCTGCATCCCGCGACGAGGAGCAGTCCGGCGAGCAGCGACGCCGTACGACGCATCACGCGCCTCCGGCGAACTTCTTCGGGTTCTTGACCGGGAGCAGGTCCTTCGCCGGCTCGGAGTACCCGACCGAGACAATCTCCTCACCGTGAAAGGTGAACGAGGTCAGGCTGGCCAGGCTGCACTGCCGCTTCCGCGGGTCGTGCAGCATCCGGCGGCCTTCGATCGAGGACCGGACGATCCAGATCGGCAGCTGGTGCGACACGATCAGCGCCTCGTGGCCGGCGGCCTTCTGCCGGGCGGTCTCGACGGCGTCGCGCATCCGGCGGATCAGCTGGCTGTACGGCTCGCCCCAGGACGGCTTCCACGGGTTCCGCAGCAGCCACCAGGCGCTCGGCCGGCGCAGTGCACCGTCACCGACACCGAACTTCTTGCCCTCGAACAGGTTCGCCGCCTCGATCACCCGCTCGTCGATGTCCGGCGTGATCCCGAGCACCTTGGCGATCGGCTCCATCGTCTCCTGGGCCCGCTCCAGCGGCGAGCTGACCAGGTGCACGATGTCGCGGCCCTTGACGTGCTCGGCCACCCGCTCGGCCATTTGCCGGCCGAGCTCGGACAGGTGGAAGTCCGGGATCCGGCCGTAGAGCACGCCGGTCGGGTTGTGCACCTCGCCGTGACGCATCAGGTGCACGACCGTCGTTTCGGTCACCGCTGTCCCTTCACTCTCGTCCTGGGGCCGGCACCGCGGCGGCCGCGCGGGCAGCCGGTGCCAGGGCGGCCTCGAGCTCGGCCAGCGCGTCGTCGTCGATCGCCGCGTTGACGAACCAGGCCTCGAACGCGCTCGGTGGCAGGTAGACACCGGCGTCCAGCATGGCATGGAAGAACGCCGTGAACCGCGGCAGCACCTGGGCGTTCGCCCCGGCGAAGTCGCGGATCTCGGCAGGAGCCTCCTCGGAATCCACGAAGAAGACGCTGAAGAGGTTCCCGGCCGCGGAGATGACGTGCGGCACACCCTCCTTGTCCAGCGCGGTCGACACCAGCCGCTGGATGGTGAGCGAGATCTCGTCGAGCTTCGCGTACACCTCGTCGGTGGCCAGCCGCAGCGTGGTCAGGCCGGCGGTCGTGGCGATCGGGTTCCCGGACAGGGTGCCGGCCTGGTAGACCGATCCTTCCGGCGCCAGGTGCGCCATCACGTCGGCCCGGCCGCCGAAGGCCGCGGCCGGGAAACCGCCTCCCATCACCTTTCCGAACGTCATCAGATCCGGCTCGACGCCGTCCACGCCGTACCAGCCGGAACGGGTGATCCGGAAGCCGGTCATCACCTCGTCGGAAATCAGCAGTGCACCGTTTTCCTTGCAGCTCCGGGCAAGGAATGCGTTGAAGCCGTCCCGCGGCGGAACAACGCCCATGTTGCCCGGCGACGCCTCGGTGATCACGGCCGCGATCTGGTCGCCGTAGGAGGAAAACGCTGCACTCACGGCCGCCTGATCGTTGTACGGCAGCACGATCGTGTCCGCGGTGGTCGCCTCGGTGACCCCCGGCGTCCCCGGGATGCCCAGCGTCAGTACGCCGGAACCGGCCTGCGCGAGCAGCGCGTCGACGTGCCCGTGGTAGCAGCCGGCGAACTTGACGATCTTGGCGCGACCGGTGAACCCGCGGGCCAGCCGCAGCGCGGACATCGTCGCCTCGGTCCCGGACGACACCAGGCGGACTTTGTCGACCGGCGTCCGCGCGACGATCTCCTCGCCGAGCAGCACTTCGGTCTCGGTCGGCGTCCCGTACGACGTACCGCGGCTGACAGCGGCCTGGACGGCGGACGCCACCTCCGGGTGGGCGTGCCCGAGCAGCAGCGGACCCCAGGACGCGACCAGGTCGAGATAGCGGTTGCCGTCGACATCGGTCATGTGACATCCGTCACCGGAGGCCATGAAGCGCGGAACGCCGCCGACGGCGCGGAACGCGCGCACCGGCGAATTGACCCCGCCCGGGGTCACAGTGGAGGCTCTGGCGAAGAGCCCGGCGGATTGTTCGGCGGATTGCGGTGTGGGTGCGGACCCGTGGACAGTCACCGGGCCATTGTCCCTGACCGGGCACACACCCGGCGCGGAGGGGGCCGGGCTCGGCCGGGTCGGGCGAACAAGCCGTCCGGGCGGCGTCATGAACCGGCCACTGCCGCGTCACTGAAGTGTCAAGACAGCTTCAATTCCGAACACGGATCGAGCCGGAGGGGTTCACAGGCGCTTTGTTACGCGCCAGTATGGGTACCCGGTGACGGCTCGTACACGGTCGGCGTCCGACGCGTAACCCACGCAACGGGGCGGACGTTGTACCCCATGACGAACGGCACCGGTACAAGACACAAAGACTGTCCGCAGCGTGGGGCCGGGCCGGTCGATGAGTCACGGAGGGGATTCCTCGATGGCGAAGGGCAAGCGCCGCGCCACGGGCCACGGATGGCGTCAGGTGGCGCCGTTGGTCCCGTTGGCGTTGTTCGCCAGCGCGTTCACCGTCAGCGCCACCGACGATCCGGCGATCGCGACCGCGTCGCTGGAGAACGGCCTGGCGGCGAACACCCCGGTGGTCGTGCCGAAGCAGCCGATCCCCGACCCGGCCAACGTGCCGGTGCCGGGCCTGGTCGGCCAGGGCGTGGACCCGGGCCAGCAGCCCACCCAGGTGGTGTCCGGCCTGTCCCGCAACGGCATTCCGAACGCCGCCCTCAAGGCCTACTCCCGGACCCAGCAGGTGCTGTCCCAGGCGGACCCGACCTGTCACCTGCCGTGGACGCTGGTGGCCGCGATCGGCCGCGTCGAGTCCAACCACGGCCGGCACGGCGGCAACGCGCTGAACTCACAGGGTGTCGCGATCCCCGGCATCTTCGGCCCGCGCCTGGACGGTTCGTCCGGCACGGCCCGGATCAACGACACCGACGCGGGCTCGTTCGACGGTGACGGCGCGTTCGACCGCGCGGTCGGCCCGATGCAGTTCATCCCCGGCACCTGGCGGGCGATGGGGGTGGACGGCGACGGCGACGGCGTGCGGAACCCGCAGGACATCGACGACGCGGCGATGTCGGCCGGCGTGTACCTGTGCTCCGGCCCCACCGACCTGGCCGACGCGAGCGATCTGAACGCGGCGATCCTGCGCTACAACCACTCCCAGCAGTACGTCGACCTGGTGAGCCGGATCGCCCGGGCCTACGCGGGCGGCAGCTGGATCGCGGTCGGCAACGGGACCGCGGGCGACGAGGTCGACGTGGCCGGTGACCAGGTCGGCGACCCGGACGTCGACGCGCCGTCGGACAAGGATCTGCCGCAGGCGATCGACATCCCGGTCCCGACCGCGACGCCGACCCCGACGACGACCGAGGAGCGCGACAACACCCGCGAGACGACTCGGCCGACGCCGACGGCCACCCCGACGGCCAGGCCGAGCAGCAGGCCGACCGCCACCCCGACCCCGACGCCGACCACCTCTCGGCCGACGACCTCGAAGCCGACGATTCCGACCACCACGACGCCGGGGCTCACCAGCCTGACCACGGCGGTCGGTGTGATCGTCGGTACGGTCGGCAGCACACTCCAGGAGCTGCAGAAGGCAACCACCTACTGCCAGACCGAGATGGCGAAGGTGACGATCACCAAGCCGACTCAGGAGCAGCTGCAGAAGTGCGTCACCGCGTACCAGACCGGCGGCGCGAAGGCCGTCGACCAGGTCATCCGGGGGCTGCTGTCCGCCCTCGGTCTGCTGGGTGTCCTCGGCGGAGGACTGCTCGGCAACTGAAACTTTCCCGAACCGGCGCGCCTGCCCCCACCCCTCCCTGGGCGCGCCCCCGGCGGCGCCACGGAGCACTCCCCCCGGCTTCGTGGCGTCGCCCTTTTAACGTTCATGTCTGCTCTGCCCAGCGGCGGTTCAGTTCACCCAGGCCCGCTCGATGGTCTGGGTGATGCTGTTGCCGAGCAGGTCGGTCGCGGTCACCCGCAGCGTCGGGTACTCCCCGGCCGGCACCGGCGCCCACACGGTGCCGATCCCGCGCAGCGGCAGCTTCTTCCAGGTCTTCCCGTCGTACGAGATCTCGGCCGTGGTCCGGAAGACCCCGAGGCCGCGCACACCCGGCTGGTACCGCGGCGTGAGCTCGAGCCGTCCGGGCGTGTGCTTGTAGTCGACCTGGACGAGCGGGAGGACGGCGCGGCCCTTGGTCGGCGCCGAGACGAAGTGCCACCGTGTGTGCGTCGCCGTGGACGTCTTCGCCCAGCTGTTCGGGCCGCGCTGCTGATCGAGCGTGAGGTCGTACCACGCGCTCTTCGCGGGGACTGCCCACTGCGCGACCGACCAGTCCGCGCTGCCGAGCTCGACGCCGTTGCTGCTCAGCTTCATGCTGGTCACGTCGCCGCGGTCGGCCCAACCGTAGGTGCTCCGGTCGCCGCTCACGTACTGCGGGATCGCGATCCGCAGCGCGTTCTCGAATCGCGCCGGCGGCCAGCCCTGCGCCTCGTCACTCGGCGCCTCCGACAGCCCCGGTACGGCGGGCCGCGTGATCGGCTCCCACCAGCCGCGAGTGACCTGTTCTCCCGGCCGGTACGACCGCGCGATCGTCGACTCGTGCCCGCTCTCGTTCCACTCGCCCGCGGACGTCGTCTCGTCCCAGGTAACGCCCTTCAGGTCGCTGACGAGGTAGTCGGTCCGCTTGACCGCTCCGGCGATCAGCCTGCTCGAGGACAGACCGGCCGAGAGGCCCGGAAGGTACGCGGTCCGCCGGTCACGGTGCAGCCAGAACGCGTCGTTGCGCTGGAAGTCGGTCGTCACCACAGCCGGCCGCATCTTCGCCACGTCGTACGTCAGGTCGTTCTTCACCACCGACGGCCCGAGCGCGACGTCGTACCGGTAGGTGCTGTCGAGCAGGCCGTTGAGCTGCAGCGTGACCGGGGCCTTGGCCAGTTGGTCGAGCAGCAGCTTGCCTTGCTCGGCCTGCAGCAGGTAAAGCGGGATGCCCTGCTCCGCACCGGTCGACCAGCGACCGGGACTCTCGTTGTAGAGGAACACGACCTTGGCGCCGGCCTCCTTCGCCGCTTGCACCTGCGGTTCGGTGGTGTCCCAGCCGCCCCAGCGGATCAGTACGGCCTTGTCGTTGGCGCCGGCCAGCTCCTCCGGAGTGCCGTTGCCGCCGTTGAAGAGCGGCAGCGTCTCGTTCCCGACGTACGGCGAGCGGTCCGTGCCCTCCTGGGGGGTGGGCAGCCGGACGCCGTTCGCTTCGACGGTCAGCTTCGGCTGGGCGAGGTCCCAGCGCTGCACGACCTGGAACGTGCCGTTGGCAACCTTTCCGAAGTCCTGCAGGTAGACGCCGTCGGCGATGCGGCCGTCGTACGCCCAGCCGGACACCGCGTCGCGGTCGCCGACGTGCCGGTGCCAGGCGATCCCGATGTTCTGCGCCTCCGCCGGTCGGGGCGTCTTGACCGTCACCTTGTTCGCGTTCCGCGCGTCGAAGGTGAAGGTGCGGTCGGCCGCGATCCACACGTCCGGGTCGCCGAGCAGCGTGACCGAGTTCGCGGAGTCCGCCTCGTCGCCGCCGATCGCGTACGCCATCACGCTGTAGCGGCCGCTCGGTACGTCGAGGGTACGGCTGCCGTTCTCGTCGAAGGCGATCGCGGTGACGTCGCCGGTGTCCTGGTTCCACAACTGGACGCCGCTCGCACCCGCCCGCGTGGTGGCGGGCTGCCCGTCGCGGCCGATCGCCTTCACGGTGACCTGGTTCAGCCGGCCGCCGACCGCGAGCCCGAGCCCGGTGCGGTACGACGTGTTGCCGGAGCGGGCCGTCAGCACACCGGCGTACTTCGCGGCCTGTGTCTTCGCGAGATCCAGGGTGACGGCCGCGGACGCCGTACCGCCGGCCGGAATCGTCAGCCGCGACGGAGTCACGGTGACGGCGGCGGCGACGTTGGCCGGCGACTTCACGTCGACCGACAGGTTCAGCGTCACGGAGCGCTTCGAGTCATTGCGGTAGGCAACCTTGCGGGTGATCGGTGCGGGCGCTTCGGTGCCGGTCCAGGACAGGTCGGTCAGGTTGCCGAAGAACAGGTTGGCGGTGTCCGGGACGACCGTCGCGCCGAGCGCGTTCGGGATGTCGACCCGGCCGAGGCCTTGCTGGTCGGTGCGAGCGCCCTTGGACGGCACGGCGGTCGACGCCAAGGCGGCCTTCAACTGCTGGCCGGTCCAGTCCGGGTGCCGCTGCGCGAGGATGGCCGCCGCACCGGCGACATGCGGCGTCGCCATCGACGTACCGCTCATCGCCGTGTAGTACTCGCCGAGGACCTGGCCTTGCGTGGTACCGGCCGCGCGGGCCGCGACGATGTCCACACCCGGCGCGGTGATCTCGGGCTTCAGGGCGCCGTCCCCGAGCCGCGGCCCGCGGCTGGAGAAGTTCGCCAGGCTGTTGTCACGGTCGACCGCGCCGACGGTCAGCGCCTCGGTCGCGGCGCCGGGGGCACCGACGGTTTCCTCGCCGCCCGCGTTGCCCGCGGCAATCACGAACAGCGCGCCGCTCGACTTCGAGAGCCGGTCGACGGCCTCGCTCATCGGGTCGGTGCCGTCGGTCGGCAACCCGCCGAGGCTCATGCTGACGACCTTGGCGCCCTGCTGGACGGCCCACTCCATCCCCGCGATCGCCTCGGAGTCGAGTCCGCCGCCGTTGTTGTCGAGCACCTTACCGATCAGCAGGTCCGCGCCGGGCGCCACACCCTTACGCGCGCCACTGGACGCCGTACCCAGGCCGGCCACGGTCGAGGCGGTGTGCGTGCCGTGACCGTGCAGGTCCTGCACGGCTTCGCCCTCGATGAAGCTCTGCGCCGCGACGACCTGCTTGGCGAGGTCGGGGTGACCGGCGTCGTACCCGGTGTCCAGTACGGCGACCTTCACGCCGCGACCGTCGTACCCGCTCTTCCAAGCGGTCGGGGCACCGATCTGTTTCGTCGATCGGTCGAGCGTGGCGTGCGTCCGGCCGTCGAGCCAGATCTTCGACACCTGGCTGCTCTTGAACGTCGTCGGGCCGCTGATGCCCGCCCAGAACGTCTTCGCCTCGGACTTCCGCACCGAGACCGCGGTGCTTCCGACGCTGGGCAGCGTACGCCGGAGCGTGGCGGCTGTCGTACGCAGCGACGTCGACCCGCTGATCAGCAGCGGCAACTTGTCGCTGCTCGCGTCGTCGTACCCCTGCGCCACCAGGTCGGTCAGGTTGAACAGCCGCTTGTCGAGCCGGCCCGAGGTGTACAGCGGGTACGCGTCCGCCGGGACCACGGTGAGGTCGCCGTCGAACGTGCCGAAGTAGTACGGCTCGTCGCCGAGCAGGCGGGCCGAGGGCTTGCCGTTGGAGCCCGTGGTCAGCTCGGCGACGTCACCGGTGACCAGTGTGATCCGCTTGCTGCTCGCGCCGGGCGTCGGCTGGGGCGCCGGCGGCCCGACCGGGGCATCGGGCGGGCCGGCGGACGCCGCGGTGGTCGTCAGCAACAGGGAACCGGCGACCACCGCAGCGAGCAGACTGGCCACGGTGGTCCGGACGCGAGCGGTCCGGGCAGCACGGGCGCTTCGGGCGGAACGGGACAACACAGGCGGACACCTCCCGACGCCCCGACCCACGCGAGGCCGTCGCCGAGAGCCTGACAGTTGCCTTCGGCCCCGGTCCACCGATCTGCCTGACCTACATCCGCCATGACCGGTTCTGGTCAGGCGGATGTGGTCCGGCGCAGCGTGATCAGGCGAAGCGCTTGGCGATCCGCTCGACGCGCTCCAGCAGATCCAGGTCGTAGGCGACACCGGGCACGTAGAAGATCACGTAGTCGGCCCCGGCCTCGAGCACGGCCTCGACCTTGTCGGCGATCTCGTCCTCGGTGGCGATGATGTTGTCGCGGTCGAAGCGCTCCCGGTCCATCGGGCCGAGGGCCTTCTCGGTGGCCTTCTGCGGGTCGTCACCCTTGTCGATCGGGAACACGTTGAAGTTCGTCGACTTGATGATGTCGTCGTAGTTCCGGCCGACCTTCGCGCAGTGCCCGCGGAGGATGTCCGCCTTCTCCTTGAAGACCTCCGGGTTGCCGCCGCCGATGTTCGCCGCGTCGGCGTACTGCGCGACCAGCTTCAGCGTGACCTTCGGGCCACCGCCACCGATCCAGAAGCTCGGGTGCGGCTTGCGGACACCCTTCGGCTCGTTGATCGGCGCGTCGATCGAGTAGTACTTGCCGTTGTAGACCGGCTTGTCCTCGGTCCACATCTTGTAGATGATCTCGGTCGCCTCACGGAACGCCGCCATCCGCTCCGGGACGTCGGTCCACTCGTAGCCGTAGGCCTTCCACTCGTGCTCGTACCAGCCCGCGCCGATCCCGGCGTACAGCCGGCCGTGGCTCGCGACGTCGACGGTGGACGCGATCTTCGCGTACAGCGACGGGTTGCGGTAGCCGTTGCAGCCGACCATCTGGCCGATGTTCACGCGCTTGGTGTCGCGGGCCAGCGCCGCGGTCGCACTCCAGCACTCGAAGGTGGTGTTGTCACTCGGCTCGGGCACGGTGTGGAAGTGGTCGAACAGCCAGATCGAGTCCCAGGACTGCTCGTCGGCGCGCTGGGCAACGGCCGTCATCGCCTCCCACTGCTCGATCGGGTCGGCGATCCCGGCCAGGTCCATCTTCCAGCCCTGCGGTACGAAGACGCCAAAACGTGTAGTCATGCCGCCCATCTTTTCCGGCGACGGCGGCCGCGGTCCATGAATGCGAGTACTGAATTCGTTCTCAATCGGACCACTACGGCTTCTTAATGCCTCCCGCGTTCAGCACGCCGGCGCCGAAGGCGGCGCCGTCGCGGTGCACCGACCGCGCCGCCAGGATCACGTTCAGCGCCACCGGGGAGATCCGGCCGCCGAACTCCTGCCGAACCAGCGCCGCGACCCCGGCCGCGCTGGGCGCCGAGGCCGACGTCCCGAAGAACCGGCAGGCACCCTGGACCGTGGTCGGGCAGGTGCCGGAGCCGAACCCGCCGGCGCCGCTGATCGAGACGCCGTCCGCGGCGGCCCAGTACGGCGCCGGGAAGCTGCGGAGCTTCGGACCGGGGATGCCCTTGCACGGCCCCGGCTTGCCGCCCGGGCAGCGGGTGGTGGTGACGATCTGCGTCGGCCCGGCCGCGCTGAACGGCTCCAGTTCGGCGGTGGCCGGATCGGTCGTGGTGACCGCGTTGACCGCACCGGCGCTGGTGGCGAAACCGAGGTAGTTCGCGTCCGGGTTCATCGATCCGGCCCGCTCCGGCGGGTCGATGGTCTGGACACCGGCCGACAGCGCCCGCCAGCGCAGGTCGAGAATCGGCGGCCGGACCGCGGTCGACGTGCCCTGGACGTCGACGACCAGCTTCACCGGCTGCGCCACGCCCGTCGTGTTCTCGTAGATGAACTGCTCGATGGTGTCGCCGACACCGTTCGCCTGGACGCCGGTGCTGGACGCGAGGCACCTCGTACCGCTCTCGTCCATCAGGTACAGGTTCAGGTCGGTGAAGCCGCCCTGGCCGGCGGTCGGGTAGACCGCGCGCGGCTCGCTCCATTGCAGCGTCGGCAGGATCGCGGCGCCGGGCAGCAGGTTCAGGTTGTACGTCGTGTCGCTGCCACGCAGCCGGACCACGTTGTCGGGGGCGTTCGGGCAGCCGTTGAACGGGCCGGTGACGCCGTCGGGTCCGCTACCGGTGCCGACCGCCTGGACGCGCGGCGCGTGCCGGTTGCCGAGGTTGCCGGCCGAGGAGCTGACCCAGATCCCGTGCCGGGCGAGGCTCTCCGCGGTCGCCGCGCCGATGCCCTGCTGGAACACCGGCTCGTCGTCGATCGCGATGTCCTCGGCGATCATCGTGACCCCGGCCGCGGCGAGCGTGTGGAACGCCTCGACGTACTGCGCGGTCGTGTCCTGCGTGCTGGCGTACGCGAGCTTCGCGCCGGGGGCGACGTCGTGGATGATCTCCAGCATCGCGGTGCCCTCGTCGTCCTCGTACGACGCGGCGCGCTGCAGCACCTGGACGTCCTTGGGCAGTTCGCCCTGCGCGACCGCGTCCTCGAGGTGGTCGACGTCGCCGGAGATCGCGCCGATCTTCTGCCCGCGCCCGGTCAGGCCGCGCGCCTGGGCGCGATCGGCCTTGTGCATCGGGACCGCCTCGGCGGTGATCGGGCCGACGTCGACGACCGGGCGTAACGCGGGACGCAGGGCGGTCACCCAGTTGAGCGCAGCGACGGCGTCCAGTTTGTCGGCCGGTACCGAGGTGGCAACGAGACCGGTCTGCGGCATATCGGCGCCGGGGACCTTCGGGAAGTCGGCCGAGTTCTTGGTCACCGAGACGCCGAGGGCGGTCAGCTGCGCCTGCTGCTGCGGGGTGATCGGGTTGGCGGCGTACACCTGGACCCCGACCCGGCCGCTGCTCTCGGCGGTCATCGCGCGCGCCTTTACCCCGGTCTGTTGCGCGGCGGCCTTGGCGGCGTCGCGCAACAACGTCGGGACCTTGGCCGCGGCACCGGGCCCCTGCGCCGAGTCACCGGCCGACGCCGCGGAGGCCGGCGGGATCACCGCGACCACCGCCAACGGAACGATCAGAGCCACGCTGCACACGACGGACCGAAGCTTCACCGGTTCCTCCCCCACTCGGACCAACCGCCGGGCACAACACTCACCCACCGACGAACCACCTGTCCATACCCAACGTCGTACCCGGGCGAGGAGGCACGATCATCGACAGCACGAAGTTCGACCAGTTGTTCGACCTCGCCGCACCCCTGATCAGCGCGGGAGCCCACCAGCGCGAGGAAGTCCCGCGCGACGGCGGCCGCTGGCCGCTCAGCGTCGTCCTGCGCCCACCGCCGGACACGCCCCTCGCCCGCACCCTCGACACGTTGACGCAGGAAGCCGCGCACGTGGCCGGTTCTGGACAGTGGCAGACGGGGCAGCTCGGGGCGGCGCATCTGACGGTGCGGGCGTTGGAGCCGCGGCGGGAGGTGGTGCCGTCCGGCGACCCTTCGGTGCGGCGCTACCTCGCCGCGCTCGAACGCGCGACCGCTCACACGTCATGGCCGATCGGGTTTCGGGTCGCCGGGCTCACGCTCACCCCCGGAACCGTCATGGCCTGCGCCGAACCGCTGGACGACGCGGCGGATGCCTTCAGCGATCGGCTGGCCGGCGAACTCCTGGGCGATGCCTGGTACGAGCGCGAACGGCGCGACATCTGGTACCTGAACCTGCTGCACTTCGCCGCCGACATCCCCGATCCCGAGAGCCTGATCACCTGGGTCAAGTCGCGGCGCTCAACCACGTTCGGGACCACCACCGTGCCGGTCCCTGAACTGGTCCGCGCCGACCACCGCCCCGGCCACCGGCCGCACATGCGCCTCGTCCCACTCACCACTTGAACGGGCTCCTGACTGAGGAGTTGCTCGGGTTCTGCCGAACGTCGGGTGGTCGCGAGCCGACTGAGTGGGGGATGGCTGAGGTGATGAGGGCGCGCGAGCGATGAGGACGCGCGGGTGACGGCGGCGTGGAGGTGACGGCGGCGTGGAGGTGATGGCGGCACTGGGGCGACGGCGGCGTACAGGTGATGGCGGCACGCAGGTGATGGCGGCACGCAGGTGATGGCGGCACGCAGGTGATGGCGGCGCTTGGGTGATGGTGGCGCTGGGGTCACGGCGGCGGGGTTGTTGGGCGCGCGGGGTTGTTCGAGCCGCATCTGTGGAGGGTTTTCCCGCGTAGGACGGGAAGAATCCTCCACCGTCGTGCGGAAAACTCTCCTAGATGATTGATGCGCGGCCCGAAGGTGTGCACGCTCGACAGTTAGTGTGGTGCGGGGCGGGTGTGTTCGGCGCCTGGTTCACGCTCAGCT
>NZ_JBEZFT010000125.1:0-16435 GCF_040649595.1 Kribbella sp. NPDC048915
CGCAGCAGCGCGAACGACTCGGCGAGCGTCTCGCCGTGCGACCAGGTGTGTGAGCTGTCCCAGATCGCCTTCACATTGTGGTCCGGGACGTCGGTCGGGACACAACACCGTGGGTGAACCCATCGTGCGGGGGCGTCGGGGTGTGTCGGAGTGGTGGGTCTCCGCCGGGCGGCGGCATGGCGATGGCGCTGGGGCGGGGCGGGTTCGCAGCCGTACGCCGTGGTGGTGCGCGGCGTCCTGTTCCTGGACAGCTCGGGCCTGAACGTTGAGCCACCGAAGATGGGTTCACCCACCGCGTTGTGGGTTCCTGACCCGTGTGAAGGGTTGGGAACCCACAACACCGTGGGTGAACCCATCGTGTGCGGGAGGCGGCGGCATGAATCGGTAGAGCCAGTCAACCCTCAGTTGAACGGGTCGAGGATCAGCCCGGCCCGCTGCGGGTTGCCGTCGTGCACGAGTGCCTCGTGGTTGCCGACGTCGTCGAACGCGAACCCGTACGCGCGTCCGTCGGCCATCTGTGAGTGGATGATCTTCGAGTAGTGGTTGGTGACCGCGTCCTGGTAGAAGTTCGCGTTGTTCGGATCCGGCTGGTTGGAGTTCGTCAGCAGCGTGGAGCGGTTGTATCCGGCGCACAGGGTCCGGGAGATCGGGCCGCGGACCTGGTCGTTCGGTGCGTCGAGCAACTTGAAGCAGCCGAACACGCTCGCCGAGTCGGGCTTCTGGAACGACGTGACGACCGCGCCCGAGCTGTTGGTGAAGTTCATGACGCCACCGGACACGCGACCGAAGTACTTCGTGTTCGGCTGGTCGGCGAACGGCGTGACCGTCAGCGTTTCGTTGCTGTACTTCGACCACACCCGGTTGATGTAGTCGTCCATCGCGTTCGCCGGCAGGCCGCCGGTTTCCACGCCGAACAGCGGGGCGAGCGCCCGCAGGACGGAGCCGTCGGGAGCCGTCTGGATCAGTCCGCCCCATCCGCCTGGCGCGTTGCGGAGCCCGTTGTAGACGGCGTTGTAGCCGCCGGGCTTGAGGTGGCCGGTCGTCTTCGTCACCCCGTCGGCGCCGGTCACGCTGACGGCGTACGGCGCGGAGACCATGTCGACCTGGGTGCTGTTGATCCACAGGCCGGCGTCGTTGAGGGTGTACTCCGACCAGTGGAACAGGATGTTCCGGTTCGGGTCGCTGGGGTTCTGTACGGCGGGTTGCACCAGGCCACCCGTCGTGAGCTTGAACACCAGCTTCTGGCCGTACGAAAAGTAGACGCGGCCGGAGAACTTGGGCATCTGGATCGTCAGCGACTGCCCGTTCGCCGGGCCCTGGATCGAGGCGTCCGGCGCCGGGATCGGCGGGTTGCCGCCGGCCGGCCACGCGTGGAAGGTGCCCGAGGTGTCGGCCCAGCCCTGCTGGCCGGTGGCCAGGTTGGTGCCCAGGTTGTAGATGTACACCGGGTCGCCGCGGCCCGAGTTGTTCGTGATCGTCAGCGGAATGGTCGCCGGTACGGCCGCGTCGGCCGACCGGTCGGGGGTCGCCGTCAGTACGCCGGCCACGGCCAGTGCAGCTGTGACGACCCCGAGCACTCTGGTTCTGAACCGCATCTCTGTCTCCTCACGTCGGCTGAGAGAGCGCTCTCATCGTTCCGTGAGAAGGACACCCACTGTCAACAGTTCACTACTGTCGGCTTTCCGACACAGGCCGGCCTCAGGACGCAGGCCCCTTCATCAGTCAGCCCGCCGACGACTCGCGGCCGGATCTGTCAGCCGGCTTGGGGCGGTGGCCATCGCCGGGTGGAGGGCGACTCGTCCAGAGCGACGAACTCGGGCGCGGTCAGCGGGCGGACGGATGCTTCGATCGACTCCATCGCGGTGAGTTCGGACTCGGTGACGTGCAGGTCGCGGAGCTTGCGGGCCGTGATGAACACGCGGCGCTCGAACGAGCCGACGGTCCCGTTGTACGCCTCGACCGCCGACGTCAGCGACCGGCCGACGCGCGCGAGGTGGTCGCCCATCGTGCTGAGCCGCTCGTACAGCTCCCGGCCGAGCTCGAAGACCTGCTGCGCGGACTCGGTCAGCGCCGACTGGTTCCAGGCGTACGCCGCCGCGCGCAGCGTCGCGATCAACGTGGTCGGTGTCGCCAGGATCACCCGGCGCTCGGCGGCGTACTCGAGCAGGCTCGGCTCGACGTCGAGCGCCGCCGACAGGAACGACTCACCGGGCACGAACAGGATCACGAACTCGGGCGACGGTGACAGGCGGGTCCAGTACGCCTTCGAGGCGAGCTGGTCCACATGCGTCCGCAGGTGTCGCGCGTGGGCGCGCAACCGGTCCTCGCGGAAGGCTGCGTCGTCGGACTCGCTCGCATCCAGGAACGCGGCCAGCGGGACCTTCGAGTCGACGACGATGTTCTTGCCCTCGGCAAGCCGCACGACCAGGTCCGGACGCAGTACGCCGTCCTCGTTGACGGTGGTCGTCTGCTCGGTGAAGTCGCAGTGCGCGACCATCCCGGCCAGCTCGACCGTCCGGCGCAGATGCAGCTCACCCCACCGGCCGCGCACCTGCGGTTTACGCAGCGCCGTCGCCAGTGAGGCCGTCTCGCGACGCAGCGCCTCGCCGCTCATGCGCACCTCGTTCACCTGCTGATGCAGCTGGCTCTGCCACGCGGCTCGGCCTTGCTCGAGCTGATTCAGCTGGGCGTGCAGCCGATCCAGCGCCTCCTTGACGACGGCCTGCCCGCCGACCTGCTGACCGACGCTCGTCCGCTCCTGCGTGAGCTCGACCACGCGATCCTCGGCGGCGTCCCGCTCAGCCGTGATCCGCGCGAGGTCGGCTCCGTCCCGCCCGCGCACCCACAACACACCGAATGCGGCGCCCAGCAACAGGCCCACCACGAGAAACAGCAGGATCAACAACACCGTCGTACCGGTCATGTCACTGATAGTGCCGAAGCCCACCGACAGTTTCCGGCAGCCCGGCTCGGCGGGTCAGCAGTTCATGGCTGGGAACGAGTAGCCCTGGGCCTTCAGAAGCGGGAGGACCTTGTCCAGGGCGGCGACGGTCTGGGCGCGATTTCCGCCGCCGTCGTGCATCAAGATGATGTTGTGGTTGTGCGCGTGCGTCAGAATGTTGTGCACGATCGCGTCGGTGCCCGGCCGGGCCCAGTCGCGCGGGTCGACGTCCCAGAGCACCTCGACCATGCCGGCGGCCTTGATGTCCGCGCGGACCTGCGGGTTCGAGGCGCCGTACGGCGGCCGGAAGCAGGTGGACTGCGGTCCGTCGAAGATCTCGTGGTGCCGCTTCGCCGCGGACACCGCGGTGAGCTGCGGGTGGCTGATCGAGTGACTACCGATCGTGTTGCCGGCGGCAAGGACCTGCTCGCGGAGGCCTGGGTGCGCCGCCTGCATCGCGCCGAGCTCGAAGAAGGTTGCGTGCGCGCCGTGCTCGGCCAGGACTTGGAGGATCTTAGGTGTCCAGACCGGATCCGGGCCGTCGTCGAAGCTGAAGAACAGCACCTTCTTGTTGCCGGTGGCAAGCGCCGCGGTCGGGTCCACGGCGGGCTTGCGCGGGGTCGACGGCGGCGCGCTCGAGATCGGTGCGGTCGGCGTCTCGGTGGGTGTCGGCGACGGCGGCGTCGTGGTCTGCGTGGTGGTGGCGGCGGCCGGTCGCGGTGGCCGTTGGTGCCCGAGCGCCAGTACGAGCAACGATCCGGCGACGACGGCCAAGGCCATCGCGGTCGCGACGAACGCGGCGAACTTTCGGGACATGACTTTCCCCTTGCAGATCAGGCGGTTCCCCAGTCGCGCCCCCGTCGGGCGCCCTCACATCAGGGAAGACGCCTCATGCCTCGCGCCGGTTGGCATCGTCATGTTGCGGTGCGGTCTCGACTGTTGCGATCGCGCCACGGTGGTACAGCCGGCCCTCGAACGACTTCACACTCGCGACCAGCACGAAACTCATGCTGACCAGCAACGACCACGCGCCGAACTTCGCCGGATGCACGACCCGCCAGACACTGATCTGGTCCGGATAGTTCCACGCGTCGAGGAACGTGCCGGCGTTCTCCGCGATCCACAGGAAGAACCCGATCAACGCGAACGACAGCGCGAGCGGCATCCGGTACCGCCGGACGCCGACGGTGAAGAACACCCAGGTACGGCGCAGTACGACGAGCAGCGCGATCGCGATCGGGATCCGCAGATCGGGGATCCAGTGATGGGTGAAGAAGTTGGCATAGATCAGTACCGCGCAGACGGTGGTGAGTGCCGGCCGATAGTTGCTGACCCGGAGATCGAAGCGCCGCCACGCCTGGCAGAGGTAGCTGCCGACCGCGGCGTACATGAACCCCGCGAACAGCGGTACGCCGGCGATCTTGGTCACGGCGTCACCCGGGTACTCCCACGAGCCGACGCGCACCTTGAACAGTTCCAGACCCAGTCCGATCAGGTGGAATCCGAAGATCACCGCCACCTCGCGCCACGTCTCCAGGCCGACCAGCCAGAACAGCCCGGTCAGTGCGAGGCAGTAGATCAGCAACGCGTCGTACCGCGCGATCGGGAGGTCGACGTACTTGGCGACCGCCAGGCCCGCGAACAGGAGCCCGGGGAACAGGCACGACACCACCTCCAGCCATCCGAAACGGAGGAACTGCAGGCATCCGAACACGAAGCGTGAGGGCAGCCCGATCCGGTCGGTCCAAGTGGTCACAGACTGGAGACGTTGCTTGCGGCCGCCTGGTTGGGAGAAAAAGGAACACTGTGGGAGGTGGCGGGGAGATGGTGGTGTTCGAGACCGAGCGGCTGGTCGTGCGGCACTGGTCGGAGGACGACGGCGACCGGGTGTTCGACATCTACCGGCGCTGGGAGGTGTCGCGCTGGCTGGGCGCCGAGCCGCGGGTGATGGCCGATCGCGGGGCGGCGTCGAAGGCGATGCAGCGCTGGAACGAGCGCGGCCGCACGGCGCCGTACGGCGTCTGGGCGGTGGAGGAACGCGCCACCGGGACGGTCGCGGGGACCGTGCTGCTGGTGCCGCTGCCCGAGCCGTCGGACGGTACGCCGGGGCGCGGCGAGGTCGAGGTCGGCTGGCATTTCCACCCGGACGCGTGGGGCCGCGGTTTGGCGACCGAGTCGGCGCGGGGCGCGATCGCGCACGGGTTCCGGGCCGGGATCGGGCAGATCCACGCGGTCGTCCGCCCGGACAACGTCGCCTCGCTCGCCGTCTGCCGGCGCCTCGGCATGCGGTCCCTCGGCCGCACCACGCGCTGGTACGGCACCGAGCTCGAGGCCTTCCTGGTCTGATCGATTGGGGTCCTGAGGGGTCGCCACCGTAGGCTTGACCCCCGTGGCACTCACCATCGGAATCGTCGGGCTCCCGAACGCGGGCAAGTCCACCCTGTTCAACGCGCTGACCAAGAACGACGTACTCGCCGCGAACTACCCGTTCGCGACCATCGAGCCGAACGTCGGAGTGGTCGGAGTCCCGGACCCGCGACTGGGCAAGCTCGCCGAACTGTTCGGGTCGCAGAAGCTGATTCCGGCCACCGTGCAGTTCGTCGACATCGCCGGCATCGTCCGCGGCGCCTCGGAGGGTGAGGGGCTGGGCAACAAGTTCCTCAGCCACATCCGCGAGTCCGACGCGATCTGCCAGGTCACCCGGGTGTTCCGCGACGACGACGTCACCCACGTCGACGGCAAGGTGTCGCCGGCCGACGACATCTCGACCATCCAGACCGAGCTGATCCTCGCCGATCTGCAGACCGTCGAGAAGGCGATCCCGCGGCTGGAGAAGGAAGCCCGCCTGAAGAAGGAGAGCGGCGCCGTCCTGGACGCCGTCCGCGAGGCGCAGAAGCACCTCGAGGCCGGGACGCCGATCATCGCCACCGACGTGGACCGCGACTTGATCCGCGAGCTGATGCTGATGACCGCCAAGCCGTACCTGTACGTCTTCAACTGCGACGCCGACGAGCTCGCCGATGAGGACCTCAAGCAGAAGATGCGCGACCTGGTGGCGCCGGCCGAGGCGATCTTCCTCGACGCGAAGTTCGAGGCCGAGCTGGTCGAGCTCGGCGACGAGGACGAGGCCCGCGAGATGCTCACCGAGATGGGCATCGACGAGCCCGGTCTGGACGTCCTCGCCCGGGTCGGCTTCGACACCCTCGGCCTGCAGACGTACCTGACCGCGGGCCCGAAGGAGGCCCGCGCCTGGACGATCAAGCGCGGCGCCACCGCCCCCGAGGCGGCCGGCGTCATCCACACCGACTTCCAGCGCGGCTTCATCAAGGCCGAGATCGTCTCCTTCGACGATCTGATCGAAGCCGGCTCCATGGCCGCCGCCCGCGCCGCCGGCAAGGTCCGCATGGAAGGCAAGGACTACATCATGCAAGACGGCGACGTGGTGGAGTTCCGCTTCAACGTCTGAGAGAACGCCCACGCCGAGGGATGACCTTGCACAGGCGGGGATGAGCTTGCACAAGGTATTGCTTGTGGAAGGTCACCTTGGCTTGGGGAACGTCTACCGCGTCCAGGTCTGTCGCAACGCGCGCGTGGCTGCCAGGCCGAGGGTGATGTGAAGGGCTGCGGCTGTGGTGGTGGCTGCGTGGAGGCCGGTCAGGAAGGCTGACGTGGCGGCGGTGGCGGCTGCTGGCATGAGGCCGGGGTGCTGGAGAGTTTCGTCAAGGGTGGGGGCCAGGTCGGGGCCCTGGAGCCGGAAGACGAGCGCGGCCAGGGAGCCGAGGAGCGCGATGCCCAGGGCGTTGCCGAGTTCGTTGCTGGTTTCGGCGATCGCCCCGGCGGCCCCGGCGCGGTCGGTCGGTACGGCGCCTACCGCGGTGTCGGCGACGACGGCGAAGGAGATGCCGTAGCCGATGCCGGCGATCGCGGTGGAGGCGACGTACCAGCCGACGCCGCCTGTGATCGTGGTGAAGAGCAACAGCAGCAGACCGCCGGCGATGGTGAAGTGGCAGACCAGAAGCGCGGTGCGTTTGCCGACACGGTCGACGACCAGCGGCGTGACGATGCACGTCGTGGTGAGTACGGCGGCTCCTGGCAGTGCGAGTAGTGCGGCGTGCAGGACGGGGATGTCGAGAACGGATTGCAGGTAGATTCCGGCCAGGTACGCCGTCGCGGACCAGGCGGCGAGTGGCAACAAGCCGGTGATGATGGCGATCGTGAAGATCCGGTCGCGGAACAGTCTGAAGTCGATCAGCGGGTGCTCCAGTCGACGTTGCCGTACGCTGAACCACGCGAGCGCGGCGATGCCTACGAGCGCTGACGCCGTACTGGACATGGCCAGGCCGTCGGCGGCTGTGTGTTTGATGCCGTAGATCGTCAGCAGCAGACCGGCGGCTGACGTCACCAGGCTGATGGCGTCGATACGACCGGCACGTGTCGCGCGCACCTCGCGCAGCAGCACCGGGGCGAAGCCGAGGAAGAGCACGACGACAGGGATGTTGATCAGGAACACCGCACCCCACCAGAAGCGCCCCAGGAGCACGCCGCCGATGATCGGGCCGATCGCGAAGCCGGCCGCGAACGCTGCGGCGAAGATGCCGATCGCCTGGGCGCGGCGCTTCGGGTCGGCGAACAGTTCACTCAGGACGGCCAGTGCCGAGGGCAACAAGGTCGCGCCGGCGACGCCCATCATCGCGCGGGCGGCGATGAGCAGTTCCGGTGTGGGGGCGAACGCGGCGGCGGCCGATCCCAGGCCGAAGCAGGTCGCACCGATGATCAGGAGCTTCAGTCGCCCGTAGCGGTCGCCAACGTTGCCGAACGCAACCAGTAGCGATCCGACGGCGAAGCCGTAGCTGTCCAGGATCCACAGGGCCTGGTCCGCACTGGGGTTGAGCGCCTGGCTGATGCTGGGCATCGCGAGGAACAGAATCGATCCGTCCATCGAGACCAGCAGAACGGGACCGAGGACAACGAGCAGACCGAGCCAGGCCCGGACGCCGGACGTGTTGGTGGGTGGGTTGAACCATGTCCGCAACGCTGCGGGGTGCGGTCGCGCGCGGCCAGCCATCTGCTGTGGGTACACCCCGCAGGTGCAGGCTCGACCTGGTGGTGCGCGTCTACGCTCGATACTGTGGAGAGTCTCGGAGCGTTCTTGAAGAACCGCCGCGATCAGGTCACGCCGGACGCGATCGGGCTGCGGACGTACGGCAGCAGTCGCCGCGTCCCGGGTCTCCGCCGGGAAGAACTGGCTCACCTCGCCGGCGTGAGCGCGGGCTATTACACGCGGCTGGAGCAGGATCAGGCGGGTACGGCGTCCGCGCAGGTCCTCGATGCCCTGGCGCGCGTACTCGGACTGGACGAGGTCGAGACCGCGCACCTGCACAACCTCGCGCGGCAGGTGAAGCGGCCCAGCCTCGCGGATCCGCCCGCCGAACACCCGCACGCCCGGGTGCTGGCACTGCTCGACTCATTGGCCGACGCCACCCCCGCGATCCTGCTCGGTCGGCGCGGCGACGTACTCGCGTGGAACCGTGCCGGGCACGCGCTGTTCGCCGAACATCTGGACTTCGACGCACCTCACGATCCGGTACGGCGTCCCTCCATCCCGCGGATGTTCTTCCTCGATCCGCTCACGCGGGACCTGCACCGCAACTGGGACGAGCTCGCGCGGATCCACGTGGCGTACCTGAGGCTGACGGCCGGACGGTTCCCGACGGACGCGCGGTTGGCGAACCTGATCGGCGAGCTGTCGATGCGCAGCGACGAGTTCGCGCAACTGTGGGCGACGGGTGAGGTCGCGGACTGCACCACGGGTGACATGCATCTGCAGCACCCCACGATCGGCGCCGCGAGCGTCGCCTACCAGGTCTGGCTCCAGCCCGACAGCCCGGACCATCGCCTCGAGGTCTACATCCCCAACGACGCATCATCCGCCGACGCCCTCCGCCTACTTGCCCGCCGTACAACCGAGGCCCCCACCGCACGACGTTGACGCCCGCCACGCTCCCTCCACGACCAACACGGCCCGCCCACCGCGGCGCCGAGTTGGAGCAGAGACGCTGCCGGTATTGCGTGAGCACTGCGAGAGCCTGCTGCGGCAGCTCGGGTGAGTTCCGTGGTCAGGAGACGAGGCGGTTGTGGTCGGGTTGGTTGATTTCGGACCAGAGGGTGTCAAGAGAGAGTCCGAGGACGTCGGCGATCGCGGCGATGGTGGGGAAGGCGGGGGTGGCTACCCGGCCGGATTCGATTTTGCGGAGGGTTTCGGGGGAGACGCCGGCGTCGAGGGCGGTCTGGAGCATCGAGCGGTCGCCTCGGGCGCGGCGGAGCAGGGTGCCGAGACGCTCGCCGCGCTCGACGTCCGCGGGGGTGAGCGGCAGCCTGACCATGACCCAATGATAGTACCGGGATAGTTTGGCCGGTATAGTTATTGCATGATCGAGATCTTGGACGCCCGGCAGTTGGCGCAGGCGAAGGAGACCGGCGCGCTGGTGGGCGGCATCCTGCAGTCGCTGAAGGAGCGTGCCACCGTCGGCACCAACCTGCTGGACATCGACCAGTGGACGAAGGCGATGATCGCCGACGCCGGGGCGCAGTCCTGTTACGTCGACTACGAGGCGTCGTTCGGGCGCGGCCCGTTCGGTCACTACATCTGTACGGCGGTCAACGACGCCGTACTGCACGGGAAGCCGTACGATTACCGGCTTGCCGACGGTGACCTGCTGACGCTCGATCTCGCTGTACTGCTCGGTGGGGTCGCGGCCGACGCGGCGATCAGCTTCGTCGTGGGGGAGACCAAGGCGCCGGAGGATCTCGCGATGATCGAGGCGACCGAGCGAGCGCTCGAGGCGGGAATCGCGGCCGCCGTACCGGACGCCCGGGTCGGCGACATCTCGCGCGCGATCGGGACCGTGCTGAGCGCGGCCGGGTACCCGATCAACACCGAGTTCGGCGGTCACGGCATCGGCTCGACGATGCACCAGGACCCGCACGTGTCGAACACCGGCCGCCCCGGTCGCGGCTACAAGCTCCGCCCGGGGCTGCTGCTCGCGCTGGAGCCGTGGGTCATGCAGGACACCGCCGAGCTCGTCACAGACGAAGACGGCTGGACCCTGCGCAGCGTCACCGGCTGCCGCACCGCCCACACCGAACACACCATCGCCATCACCCCCGACGGCCCCGAGATCCTCACACTCCCTCAGAAGTAGTCGCCCGGTGCACGTCCGTCACCCGGGCGGCGGCCTCCCGGACCATGGGACCGCGAATACCCGTCCGGGACGGTGCACACCCGTCCGGGACCTCGCACCCCATCCCGGGACCTCGCACTCCATCCCGGGATCGTGCACCCCATCCCGGGGCCTTGAACAAGCAATAACCACTCCACACCCACCACAACCGGTTCAAGCCCCCGACTTCAGCCCGTACGACGACCGGCTCGGCCGATCTCGTACGAACGGATAACCCCGGGAGTTGGCAGTTCTCTGCTGGTATACCGACGAAGAACCCCCAATCCGCGGGGTTATCCACTCGTATGCCGTGCCGCGGGGACTGCGGATCGCTGTTCCTGATCGCCGGCATCCCGGAGGTCCCGGTCGAGGTTCGCGAAGGCCGGCGGTGATCTGGTCAACGGTGATCCGGTCGGCGGTGTTCGGCCGCGGTGACGGTGCGCCGCGGTGACGGTGCGCCGCGGTGACGGTGCGCCGCGGTGCCGTGGCGTGGTGGCGGGGCGTGGTGGCGCGGCGCGGCGTGGCGTGGCGTGGTGTGGAGTGGCGTGGCGTCGGGTGATGGTGCGGTGTGGTCGTAAGGGGTTCCGGGTTTCCGCGGCACGGTGGGTTTACCCACGGTGTTGTGGGTTCCGCACCCTTCACACGGGTCAGGAACCCACAACACGATGGGTAGACCCACCGAGCGCGACGAGGTCGCGCGGTCGCTGAGCGCGGCGGGGTACGCCGTTGACGACGTACGCGACGCACTGGACCGGCCGAGCAAGGAGTTCGTGTTCGTGGCTAGGAAGCTCTGAGCAGCGCGGTCAGGGTGTGGTGGGCGGTGCGGGACATGACCGGGTTCGTCTCGACGTAGTACCAGAGACAACCGATCGCCTGGGCGAACGACCAGGCCATCCCGCGGCGCCACTCGGCGTCGTCACTCCCGACCGCCGCGCGGAACGCCTTGCGGGCCGCGGGGTCGAGGAGGTTCCACGCAGGCTGCAGGTCCATCGCCGGATCCGAGACGGTGAACGTGCCGACGTCGATGACCCCGGCCAGGCGGCCGTTCTGCACAAGCAGGTTGCCCGGCATCAGGTCGCGGTGCGTCCAGACGTCCGGTTCGGTGCGTGGCGTCGTACGGACGTCGGCCCACAAGCGGGCGAGCGCGTCGACGTCGATCATGCCGCGGCTTCGCTCCAGCCCGTCCGCGACGTACTCGTCCTGCGACGTCAGCACCCCGCCACGCCACGAGCCCTGAAACGTGCGTCCATCAGTAGGTGCGGCTCGCAGCGCCAGCACGAACCGGGCGAGGTCCTCGGCGAACTCGGTCGACCCGGCGACGTCGGCGTCGTACGCGATCGTCCCGTCGATCCAGGTCTGCACCGCCCACGGCAGTGGGTACCCGCCGCCCGGCTCGCCGATCGCGACCGGCTCCGGCGTCGGGTACGGCGACAGCGCGCGCAACCGCCGCGCCGCATCCGCCTCGTCCTCCAGCGTTCGCCGTACCACCGCCGCATCGTCAGGCTGGATCGGGAACCGCGCGACCAGTTCGTCGCCGATCCGGAACAGCGCGTTGACCGTCCCGTGCGACGGTACGGCGCGCACCGCGAGGTCGCCCCACTGCGGGAACTGCTCCTTGACGAGCCGCGCCACGAGCTCGGCCGTCACGTCCAACTGCCCTTCGTGCATCACGCCGAGCAGTATCCAGCAGCCCGGACCGGACCCGCAGACGATTTAGCCGGACACTGAAGGTATTCCGGTCGCCGTTCGTGCTCACCCTCGGTTAGCGTGGGTCCGTACGCCCACGGCCTGTGAAGGAGACGGTATGAGCGACAAGTCCAGCGAGCCGGCGGACGATCTGCACAAGAAGTTTCGGGAAGCGCTCGAAAAGAAGAACTCCGGCAACCACTCGCACCCCGGCAGCGGGGTCCGGGGCCAGGGCGTCGGCGACGCGCACAACGACAAGCAGAAGCGCCAGTTCCGGCGCAAGTCCGGCAGCTGAGTAGCGCCAAACTGTCCATCCATCCGCATGAGCCCCGGGTTGCCGCCCGGGGCTCGAGTTTTGTCCCGGCGCAGACGTCGGCGGCTAGACCTGGGCGGCGCCGAGCAGCGAGATCAGGCGGTCGAGCTCGGGTTCCCAGCCGTCGCGGTGGTTGGCGGCGTCGTCCGCGGTCGCGAACCCGGTGTGCGTGAGCAGCAGCCGCGTCCCCTCCGGAGTCTCGCTCAACCGGACCTCCACGCGCGAAGGATCGTCGGCCGCACCGTCCCAGGCCCAGCTGAAGACCAGTCGGTACGGCGGCTCAAGCTCGAGGTAGGTGCCACGCACCACGTGCGGTCCCATGTGGACGACGAACTCGCCGTCCACCCGCACGTCGGCGTCGACCTTCAGCTCCAGTTGCGGATTCGGGCAGTACCACTGCGCCAGCAACTCGGGCCGCGTCCAGGCGTCGTACACGGCTCCGACCGTTGCCGGAAGCACCCTCTCGATCCGAACGTCAGCGCTCATCGCGGTCCTCTCGCAGGAGTTCTTCCAGCCGGTCGACGGTGCGGTTCCAGTACGTCGTGAGGTCGCCGAGCCACTGCTCCACCTCGGTGAACGCCTCGGGCCGGAGCGAGCACACCACCGTGCGGCCGACCCGCCGCCGGCGCACCAGCCCGGCGTCGACCAGCACGCCGACGTGCTTGGTCATCGCCGGGGCGGTGATCCGGTGCGGCGCGGCCAGCTCGCCCATCGTGGCGTCGCCCCGACTCAGCCGGTCGACGACGGCCAGCCGAGTCGGGTCCGCGAGCGCTCCGAACGTCGTACTCAACACCCAGATACTTCACCAAATGGTGAACTGTTCTGTCAAGGGCGCACCTCGAAGACCAGGTTGAACGGCGTCTGCGCGACGGTCCGGAACCGGGTGAACCCCGCGGCCTTCGTGACGTCCTGAATCCGGGCCGGGCCGGCCTGCGTGCCGAGCGCGAGCCCGACCGGCTGGGACAGCGAGGCAGGCGTGCACAGCAACGTCGAGAAGCCGTAGTACGCCCGGCCGACCGGATTGAGGTTGTCCTCGACGTGGTCGCCTGCCATCGGCTCGACCAGCATCCAGGTGCCGTCCGGTGCGAGCGCCTCGCGGACGTGCCGGGCAGCGCCGACCGGGTCGCCCATGTCGTGCAGCGCGTCGAATGTCGTCACCAGGTCGTACCCGGACCCGCTGAACCGATCCGATGCCGCGACCTCGAACGACGTACTGCCGCCCACGCCCGCGTCGGCCGCCCGCTGCCGCGCGGTCTCGATCGACGCCGCGTGGTAGTCCGAGCCGACGAACGTGGACTGCGGGAACGCCTCGGCCATCAGGATCGTGGAGGCTCCGTGCCCGCACCCGATGTCGGCCACCTTGGCGCCGCGTTGCAGCTTGTCGACCACGCCCTCCAGCGCGGGCAGCCAACTGCTCAGCAGGTTCGCGTTGTACGACGGCCGGAAGAACCGCTCGCACCCGATGTGCACGTCGGACGTGTGCTCGTGCCACCCCACGCCGGCACCGTTGCGCGCGGCCTCGATCGTCTCGGTCGTGTGCTGCACTGTTCCCAGAGCGATCTGGAAGAACCCGGGCAGGTACGCCGGGCTGCTCGGGTCGGTCAGCGCGACGGTCTGCTCCGGCGGAAGCGTGTACCGGCCGGTGCTCGCGTCGTACTCGACGTACCCGCCCGCGGCCTGGGCGTTGAGCCACTCGCGGGTGTAGTGCTCGTCGGTGCTGGTACGTTCGGCGAGCTCGGACGGCGTACTCGCGCCGTGGTCGGCCAGAGCCTGGTAGTAGCCGAGCCGGTCGCCCATCACGACCAGCGCCGCGTTCAATGTCGCCCCCACTTCGTCGACAGCCTTGTAGACCAGCCCCATCAGCTTGTCGACGTCGATTGCCACAGTCATGTGCTCGTTCTCCCCCTCGGAGTGGTTTGAGTACGGCGAACGTAGGCACCGGCGCCACGCCATCGCATCAGGTGGGGATCCTGGTGCACACTGCGAGACATGCTCATCGGGCGGGACTCGGAGCGCCGGGTGATCGAGCAGCTGATCGCGGGGGCACGGCTGGGGACCGCAGGCGTACTGCTCGTCACCGGCGAACCCGGCATCGGCAAGACCACGTTGCTGGACGAGGCTGCCGCGCTGGCCGCCGGCCTGCGGCTCTTGCGCGCCCGTGGGACCGAGGCCGAACGCGAACTGCCCTTCGCAGCCCTCCTGCAGCTGCTGCGCCCTGCGCTGACCCACCTCGACAGCATCCCCGCACCACAGCGCTCGGCCCTCGCCTCGGCCCTCGCGCTCGAACCCGGTAGCACTGGACCCGCGGACCGCTTCGCCGTCGGTGCAGCAACCCTCAGCCTGCTCTGCCGGTACGCCGAGAACGCGCCGCTGGCCGTACTGATCGACGACGCGCATCTGCTGGACCGCCCGTCCGCAGAGGCACTGCTGTTCGCAGCACGGCGCCTCGTGGCCGACCCGATCGTCATGCTGATCGCTGCGCGGCTTGGTGAACCGCATCCGTTCGAAGCCGACCTTCCGCGGCTGCTGGTGGAGGGGCTGGAGCTGGACGCCGCTCGGCAGGTTGTGCAGCACCTGCCGAGTGATCTGGCCGAGCAGCTGTACCAGACCGTGGCAGGTAACCCGCTGGCGTTGCTGGAGCTGGCTGACGATCCGGATCGCCTGCAGCGGCTGCCGCCGGGCGTGCCGTTTCCGGTGCCGGCGATGCTCGCGGAAGCCTTTGCCAGCAGGGCGGATCGGCTGAGCGCGGATGCGCGGACGGCGTTGTTGGTCGCGTCCATGGACGACTGTGAACTCGCGGCGGTGTCGCGTGCGTGCTCCGAGCTCGGTGTGGACGTGACGGCGTTGGAGGAGGCCGAGGCGGTCGGTTTGGTGGCGATCCGCGAGGGGGAGGTGCACTGGCGGCATCCACTGGTCCGGTCTGCCATCTACACCAGCGCTGACCCCACAGAGCGCCGTACGGCGCACCGCGCGGTCGCCGGCGCGACACCGGACAGGGACCGTCGCGCGTGGCACCTGTCCGAGGCAGTTCTCGGTGCTGACGACGAGGTGGCAGCCGGGCTGGTCCTGGCTGCGGAGCACGCGGCTTCCCGAGGTGCGCACGCGGTCGCTGCAACGGCCTTTGAACGTGCGGCGAGGCTCAGCGAACGCGCCGAGGATCGCGCGGTCCGGCTGGTCGCGGCCGGCGAAGCGGCCTGGTCGGCCGGTCTCCCGGACCGAGCGGGGTCGTTGCTCGACGACGCGCTCCGTCTGCAACCGCCGTCGCCGGTCCGCATCCGCGCCCAGGAGATCCGCGGCGACATCGAAGTGAAGTGCGGTTCGCCTCGCCGCGCCCGCGAGATCCTGATCGCCGCCGCGACCGACGCCACCACCCCGGCCGTCGGCGTCGCCACCACCCCGGCCGGCGGCGACGCCATCACCCCGGCCGTCGGCGACGCCGGCGACGCGGCCGTGGCGACTCGGCTGCTTGCCGACGCGGTGGGCGCGTGCTTTCGGCTGTGTGATGCCAGTGCCGGGCTTGAAGTGGCGTACCGGATCGACGGGTTGCTGCCGTCGATCGACCGGACCGGGCCGCGGATCATCGGCATGTTGGCGAGTGGTGTCGCCAAAGTGCTCGCCGGTGCTGGTGGGACGGACCAGATCCGCGCGGCGATCGCACTGGCACCGACCCACGAGCTGGACCGGGACCGGCGTCGGCAAGTGTGGATGGTGCTGGCTGCGCTGTTCCTGCGGGAAACAGGGACCGGCCGCGCGCTGCTGCAGCAGGCGATGCTCGAACGACGCGAAGAGGTCGCCCTGGGCACATTGCCCGGTCTGCTGTTCGTGCTCGCACGGGACGATGCCACGACCGATCGCTGGGCCGACGCGGAGGCGTCGTACGACGAGGGGATCCGGCTGTCCCGCGAAACCGGTCAAACGACCGAGCTGGCGATGAACCTGGCCGGGCTGGCCTGGCTGATGTCCCACCAGGGCAGGGCGGAGTGTCAGGAGCTCGCAGCGGAGTGCCTGCGGATCTGCGCGGCGCAGGAGATCCACCTGGGTACGGTGTGGTCGCTGTTCGCGCTGGGCGACCTGGAACTCGGGCGGGGCGATCCTGCGGCAGCGCTACCACAGTACGAGCGGTTGGTCGACGTGCTGGCGGAGTACGGCCTCAAGGACCCCGATCTGTCGCCCGCACCGGAGCTAGAGCATGTCTGACAAATGTCGGGTCCAGGCGATGACTGCGTTGAGGACGGCGGCGGCGCGGTAGACGACGGCGAGTTTGTCGTAGCGGGT
>NZ_JBEZFT010000126.1:0-15878 GCF_040649595.1 Kribbella sp. NPDC048915
GGTGGGTTCACCCATTGTGTTGTGGGTTCCTGACCCGTGTGAAGGGTGCGGAACCCACAACACCGTGGGTGAACCCACCGCGCGGCGGAAACCCGCAAACCCCTACGACCACACCGCGCCACGGCACACCGCGCCACGGCACGCAACGGCACGCCACGGCTCGTCACTACGCCGTGCCGTCACTACGCCGTGCCCAGGTGCGCGGGGCCTGGGGTGAGTCGGCTGGGGTCAGGGGGTGCGGCGTTGGGCGAGTACGTCGATGAGGGTGGTGGCCTGGTTGGTGGGGAGGACCCAGTCGTCGCCGTTGGCCTGGAGGATGACGGCCGGACCCTCGGTGGCGACGGCGTGGGTGACGGCGATCGGAAAGCGGAGCCGTTCGGCGCCCGACAGGTCGAACTCGTGCGTCAATGTGATCGCGCTCAACGGATAACGCCGCACCTGCTGCTCGGACCGCGGCACCGGATGCGACTGCAGGGTGACCGTGTCCGCGCCGACCAGGACCGCGGCCAGCGGGACGCCGCGCAACCGGAACACCAGCTCGTACGGCGTACTCGCGAGCTCCGGGTCGAACGGGACCAGCAACGCGCGATCCGCCGCCCTCGCCAGCATCAACCCACCGACGATCCCGAGGATCAACGCGGGCAACGCGAGAATCGCCGGCCACCACACCCCGACTGCCAGCGGGAACAACGTCACCGTCAACCCGGCCAGCCCGCCGAAGAGCCCGGCAACCGCGAGCCACCACCGCGGCGTGTATCGGTGCCGTCGGCGCAACACGAACCCGACGACCAGCATCGCCACCGGCACAACACATCCGATCCACGCGGCCGCCGAACCTGTCGACGCGATCAACGCGACGACCGCCAGCAACCCCAACGGAATGCCCAGGTACGTCGCCGCCACGATGCGCTGCACGCGCCGATGCCTGCTCTCCACGGGAAAACCCAAGCACATTCGCCGCCGACCGCCTACTGTGCCCAGCGTGATCGAGATCCCGGCGAAGCTCGTCCGCAACCACAGCGCGACGGCGCCCGAGTGGCTGAACGAGCTGCCGGGCATGGCCGAGCGGTACGTCGCCGCGTGGCAATTGACCGTCGACGGCGACCCGTTGAGTGGTGAGGCCTCACTGATCCTGCCCGTTGTACGGCGGGACGGGACCAAGGCGATGCTCAAACTGCAGACCGTCAACGACGAGTCGGAGAGCGAAGCGCTCGCGCTGCGGACCTGGGATCGCGACGACGTGGTGAGCGTCCTCGAGGACGATCCGCAGACGTCAACGCTCCTGCTCGAGCGGCTCGGGGCTCGCTCGCTCGCTGACCATCCCGATCACGTCGAGGCGACCCGGATCCTCGCCGAGTTGCTCACCCGTCTCACCGCGGTCACCGCGCCGCCCGGCGTACGGCGCCTGTCCGACATCGCGGCCGCCATGATCGAGGACGCCCCCCGCCTGATCCCACGGCTGAACGACGAAACCGAGCAGCGACTCGTACGGCGCCTCGTCGCGCAGGTCCGTGAGGTACAGCCAGATGCAGGTGATCGCCTCCTGCACTGGGATCTGCACTATCTCAACGTCCTCGCCGCGGACCGGAACCCGTGGCTGGTGATCGACCCGAAGCCGCTGGCCGGCGACCCTGCGTTCGACCTCTTCCCGGTGCTGTGGAACCGCTGGGACGACCTCGTCGCCACCGGTGACGTCCATCAGGCGATCCGCGACCGCTTCGCCCTGATGCTCGAGGTCACCGGCATCGACCGGGATCGCGGCCTGTCCTGGACCGCGGGTCGCATCCTTCAGAACGTTCTCTGGTTCACCGCGGACGGCGCCACCCGGATCGAGGACAAACTCGCCGTGGTGTCCACGGCCCTCGACCTGTGATTACATAATTACATGACCACTCCGACGCTGTACGAATGGGCCGGCGGCCATGAGGCGCTCCGCCGGTTGACCGAGGTGTTCTACGACCGGGTGCTCCAGGACCCGATCCTCGCCCCGGTCTTCGCGCACATGAGCGAGAACCACCGCGAGCACGTCGCGATCTGGCTCGGCGAGGTCTTCCGCGGGCACAGCCGGTACACCGACGAGCTCGGCGGCTACCCGGCGATGCTGTCGCACCACCTCAACCTCCGCCTGACCGAGGAGCAGCGCTCCCACTGGGCGGCGTTGATCGCGGCCAGCGCGGACCCGGCCGGGTTACCCGACGATCCCGAGTTCCGCTCCGCCTTCGTCGCGTACGTCGAGTGGGGCACGCGGATCGCCCTCGCGAACTCGCAGCCGGGCGCCACGCCGCCGCCGGACGCCCCTGTCCCGCACTGGGGCTGGGGCGAGGCCCCGCCGTACCAGCCAGGTAGCTGACCTGCAAGGCGTCGGGGGCCTCGTGGTTGGGTAGAGTCCCCGTTCACGTTGTGTCTGCCGGCTGGGATGCGAGGACCTACCTGTGACCGCTCAGCTCGAGTACCCCGACGTACAGGATTCCGATGCGCTCCTGTCCGTACAGGACCTGTGGAAAGTCTTCGGTCCGAAGCCCCAGCGGGTCCCCCGCCGCCCGGACCTCGCCGCGCTCGACCGTGCGGAGCTGTACGCGCGGACCGGCTGTACGGCGGCCGTCCGCGACCTGAGCTTCGACGTCGCGCCTGGTGAGGTGTTCGTCGTGATGGGCCTGTCCGGATCGGGCAAGTCCACGCTGGTCCGCTGCCTGACTCGCCTGATCGAGCCGACGGCCGGGCGGCTGGTGTTCGAGGGGGAGGACCTGCGGGCGGCGGACGAGAAGCGGCTGCGGGCGTTGCGCCGGAGCAAGTTCTCGATGGTTTTCCAGCACTTCGGCCTGCTGCCGCACCGCAAGGTGATCGACAACGTGTCGTACGGCCTGGAGATCCGCGGCGAGAGCAAACCGGATCGCCGCCGCCGCGCCCAGGAGGTCATCGACCTGGTCGGGCTGGCCGGCAACGAGCAGCTCTACCCCGAGCAGTTGTCCGGCGGCATGCAACAGCGCGTCGGTCTGGCCAGGGCGCTCGCGAACGACCCCGACGTGCTGCTGTTCGACGAGCCGTTCTCCGCGCTCGACCCGATGATCCGCCGCGAGATGCAGACCGAGGTGGTTCGGCTGCACCGCGAGGTCGGCAAGACGATGGTGTTCATCACCCACGACCTGTCCGAGGCGCTGAAGGTCGGTGACCGGATCCTGCTGATGCGTGACGGCGCCGCGGTCCAGCTCGGCACCGGCGACGAGTTGGTCGGGGCGCCGGCCGACGACTACGTCCGCTCGTTCGTCCGCGACGTACCGCGGGCCGACGTCCTCACGCTGCGCTGGATCGTCCGCGAACCCCGAGCCGGCGAGCCGCTCGACGGCCCCGAGCTCGCCCCCGACGTCCTCGTCCGGGACGCGACCCGCCTGGTACTGGAGTCAGACCGCCCGGTGAAGGTCGTCGACAACGGCACGCTGCTCGGCGTCATCGGTGACGAGGAGATCCTCACGGTCGTCGCGCCGCCGGAAGACGACCGCACCTGATGGCCGCCGTCACGAGCGACGCGGAGGTCGAGGTACGGCGACCCCGGCGGAGCGTGGTCGTCGGTGTGCTGCTGGTCGTCTGGGTCGCGGCGTACTTCGTCCTGCGCGGTGTGGACACGCTCGTCCTCGGCGGTCAGGAAACCACCCCGCTGCACCGGTGGCTGACCGAGCACCGTGACGACGTCGGGCAGGGCAATGCGGTCTTCGACGCGATCCGGTTCGCCGTCGACCAGTTCGTCGTCCTGCTGCAGAACGTGATCGCGCAGCCGTCGTTCGACCGCCCGGTCCCAGTGATCGGGTGGCTCGGTGTGATCGCGATCGCGGCGTACTGCGCGTGGGCGTTCGGCAACTGGAAGGTCGCCGTACTGACCGCGGCCGGGCTCGGGTTCGTCGGGCTGCAGGGGTTGTGGCAGGAGAGTATGGACACGCTCGCGCTGACCATCGCCGCGGTGCTGCTGTCGCTGCTGATCGCGATCCCGCTCGGTATCTTGGCCGGCCTGTCGAACCGGGCGTTCCGGGTCGCGACGCTGGTGCTGGACCTGATGCAGACGCTGCCGACGTTCGTGTACCTCGCGCCGCTGACTCTGTTCTTCGCGATCGGTCCGGCCACGGCAACGATCGCCACCCTGATCTACGCCGCCCCGCCTGCGGTCCGGCTGACCGCGCACGCGATCCGCTCGGTGCCGTCGGAGAGTGTCGAGGCTGCGCGTTCGCTCGGTTCGACCCGCGGGCAGACGTTGCTGAAGGTCCTGCTGCCGATGTCGCGGTCGACCGTGGTCGTCGGCATCAACCAGACGATCATGGCCGCGCTGTCGATGGTGACCGTGGCCGCGCTGATCGACGCGCCCGGCCTCGGCCAGACCGTGCTGAAGGCGCTGCAGACCCTCGACGTCGGCGTCGCGTTCAACGCGGGGCTGGCGATCGTGGTGATCGCGATCGTGCTCGACCGGGTGACGACCGCGGCGGGCGACCGGCCGTGGCGGACGGCGAGTGTGCGCCGGAAGGTCCTGCTCGGCGCGGGCGCCGTCGGCGTCCTGGTCGCGGTCTGGTTCTCCCGCACATACGTGTGGGCCGCCGAGTTCCCGTCCGACGTGAACATCGGTCCGCGGATTGCGAAGGTCGCCTCCGATGTGACGCTCTGGGTGCAGGACACGATCGGCGGGTTCACGTACGGCGTGCGCGACGTGGTGACCGAGGGCGTGCTCAACCCGTTCCAGGCGCTGCTGACGGGGTCGCCGTGGTGGCTGGTCAGTGCGGTCGTCATGGCGCTGGCCGCCGTACTCGGAGGCTGGCGTGGCGCGGCCCCTGCGGCGGTGTGTCTCGCGCTGCTCGTGGCGACCGGCCTCTGGCAAGACAGCATGGTGACGCTGGCGTCGACGCTGCTGGCGACTGTCGTGGTGGTCGCCGTCGGCCTCTCGCTCGGGGTGTGGGCGGGCCGCAACCAGCGGGTGGACGCCTGGATCCGGCCGGTGCTGGACGCCGGGCAGACGATGCCGCCGTTCGTGTATCTGGTGCCGTTCCTGGCCCTGTTCGGGACCAGCCGGTTCACCGCGATCACTGCGGCCGTGGTGTTCGCCGTACCGGTGACCACCAAGATCGTTGCCGACGGCATCAGGGCGGTACCGGTGGCGACCGTGGAGGCGGCGAACTCGGTCGGCTCGAGCACCTGGCAGGTGATCAGCAAGGTGCAACTGCCGGTGGCCCGGCGGGCGATCACGCTCGCGGTCAACCAGGGCCTGATCTACGTGCTGTCGATGGTGGTCGTCGGCGGGCTGGTCGGCGCGGGCGCGCTCGGGTACGACGTGGCGGCCGGCTTCGCCCAGAGCGAGCTGTACGGCAAGGGGCTGGCCGCCGGGCTGGCGATCGTCCTGCTGGGTGTGCTGCTCGACCGGGTGACACAGGCGGCGTCACGCCGTACCCAGGATTTTCCCCAGGCTTTCCACAGTAGAGGAGACAAGCGGTGAAGAAGCTCCGGTACGCCGGTGTGCTGACGGCGATCGCGCTCGCGCTCGCGGGCTGCGGCGGGGAGAAGGTCGGCGCGCAGACCGAACCGAGCGCCGGCAAGGACTGCGGGACGTTCAACCTGGCCGTCAACCCCTGGGTCGGGTACGAGGCGAACGCGGCGGTGGTCGCCTACATCGCCACCAAGGACCTCGGCTGCAAGGTCGTGAAGAAGGACCTCAAGGAGGAGATCTCCTGGCAGGGCTTCGGCACCGGCGAGGTCGACGCCGTGCTGGAGAACTGGGGTCACGAGGACCTGAAGAAGAAGTACATCGAGACCGACAAGGTCGCGGTCGCGGCCGGCTCCACCGGCGTCAAGGGCGTGATCGGCTGGTACGTGCCGCCGTGGATGGCCGAGAAGTACCCGGACATCACCGACTGGAAGAACCTCAACAAGTACGCCGCGCTGTTCAAGACGTCGGAGTCCGGCGGCAAGGGGCAGTTGCTCGACGGCGACCCGTCGTACGTCACCAACGACGAGGCGCTGGTGCAGAACCTGAACCTGAACTACAAGGTCGTGCAGAGCGGCAGTGAGACCGCGCTGATCCAGGCGTTCCGCGACGCCGAGAAGAACAAGAAGCCGCTGCTCGCGTACTTCTACGAGCCGCAGTGGTTCTTCAACGAGGTCAAGCTGGTCAAGGTCAATCTGCCCGAGTACCAGGCCGGCTGCGACGCGGATCCCGCGAAGATCGCCTGCGACTACCCGCCGTACGACCTGGACAAGGTCGTCTCGAAGAAGTTCGCCGACTCCGGCAGCCCGGCGTACGACCTGGTCAAGAACTTCCAGTGGACCAACGAGGACCAGAACGCCGTCGCGCGGATGATCGCCGTCGACAAACTCACCCCCGACCAGGCCGCCGAGAAATGGGTCAAGGACAATCAGTCCAAGGTCGACACCTGGCTCGGCAAGAACTGACCAAAGTAGCGAAGGCTCACCGGAGCAGTAGTACAAACTGCTTGTGGTACGAACTGTTTGTACTACAAGTGGGGCGGCGGCTTTCGCTGACCGGGAGGCCGCGCTCCGCGCTGTGCTCTGGATCTGCCGAGGCTGGTCTCGACACCACGGTGCCCGCCGCTCTCGCTGACCTGTTCGCCCGCGCCGACGCCGCCGGCCACGGCGCCGCGGTGTCGGGTACGGCGGTGTCGGGTACGGCGGGGATCGCGGACCACCGCCCGCGCGCGCGGGCGGCACTCGTTGCGGCGGGCTGAAGTGGGCTTTAGCTTGTTCACACGGGCCGGGGGCAACTATCACGGTGTCCGCGAGCAACGCCGACGACACGCCGGTGATCGGGCAAAACCGGGTAAGTTCGTTGTCATGATCATCGTGACAGCTGCACTGAAGGGCGGGGTCGGTAAGACAACCACGTCGGTGTACTTGGCCGCGCTGGCATCTTCCAACCGTCGCACATCCACTCTGATCGACGCCGATCCGCAAGGCAGCGCCGCGGACTGGATCGCGGAGTCCGACGACGACCACCTGGCCAGGATCGAGATCGCGGAGGCGCCGACCGAGCGGCTGCTGACCAAGGCGCTGGACAAGGTCCCGCCGGAGGGCATCGGCTTCGTCGACATGCCGCCGTCCCACGAGCGGCTGCTGAACAAGGCCCTCGAACGGGCCCGCATCGTGATCATCCCGACCCGCGTCGGCGGCGTCGAGACGCCGCGGGTCAAGGCGGTGCTGGAGCTCGTGCCGGACGGCGTACCGGCCGGGTTGGTGATCTGCTCGGCGCGGACGTACACGCGCTCGTATCAAGAGGCCATGCAGCAGTACGCGGAGGAGCACATTCCGGTCTGGGGCACTATTCCTGAGCGGGTCTCCATCACCGCCGGGCCGACCGGTCCGCTCGCGGCCGACGGCCTGGACTCGTACCGGAAGGTCTGGCGCAAGATTCTGGCCGCGGCCCGCACATAGACCTGCTCCAGCTGAACTCCGCCCGCTGTCCCGGCGGCGGTGCTTCGCTCAGCGTTGCAGCGGCGGTTCGCCGCGGACGTACGAGCGAAGCACGGTCGCGGCCGCGCCGCGCGCCCAGTCGTCGAAGGTGTGCGACCGCAGCATCAACCGGCAGTTGCCCGCGGCTCCGAACGCGTGCGCCGCGAACGTGCGCCGCATCCGCTCCTCGTACAGGTCGTACTCCGCGACGCCCTCTCCGGCGATCACCACCAGCTCCGGACCGACCAGGTTCACCATCGCGGCCAGCGCCGCCCCGATCACCTCACCGGCCCGGTCGAACGCCTCGCGCGCGTGCCGATCGCCCTCGTGCGCCAGCTTGACCGCCCCGGCCAGATCCAGGTCCGCGCGGCCGGTCGTCTCCCGGGTCCGCGCCAGGATCGCGTCCGACGACGCCACCGTTTCGACGCAGCCCCGCCGGCCGCAGGTACACACCAGGTCGCCGGGCGCGAGCGGCAGGTGGCCCAGTTCGCCCGAGACGCCGTACGCGCCGGAGACCACCTCGCCGTTGATGTAGAGCCCGCAGCCGATCCCGGAGCCGATCGTCACCACGGCGAACGAGTCCGCGTTCACGCCGACGCCGAACCAGTGCTCGGCCACGGTCAGCGCGCGGACGTCGTTCGACACCAGGATCGGCACGCGGACCTGCTTGCCGAGCAGCTCCGCGACCGGGACGCTGCGCCAGCCCATCAGCGGCGAGTCCCGGACCACGCCGTGCGCCGCGTCGACGTCACCGGACACCGCGATGCCGATCCCCGCCAACTGGCCGGCCGCTGCCGGACCGGACTTGAGCGCGGCGATCAGCGCGTTCACATGGGTCGCGAGCTGGTCGATCACGGACTGCGGGTCGGTGGCGTCGAGTTCCTCGTGCCGCACGTTGAGGATGCCTGCGGTGAAGTCGGTGGTGACGCCGATCAGGCTCGTCGGCGTGACCTTCACTCCGATCACCGAAACGCTGCCCGGGATCACGGTCAGTGGACTCACCGGCCGGCCGATGCCGAGCTGACCGTCGCCGTCCGCGGGCGCCGCCTGGTCGGTGACGAACCCGGCCTCGATCAGTGGCGCGACCGCCTTGGTGACGGCCGCCTGCGACAGGCCGGTCCGGCGTGCGATCTCCACCCGCGGGATGGGTCCCTGGGTCAAGATCCTGGTCAGTACCTCGACTCCCGCGGGCGTGGCCAGCGGGAGGGGGCGATGAGGACGCAGCGGCACGAGGACAACTTACCGGCGCGTCACCCTTCCGCGCCGGTCGACGCCAGAGTTGGGGACGCCAGAGTCGGGGACGCCAGGGTTGGGGAGGCCAGCGCCCAGCGGATCGTCCTGGTGAGGCCCTCACCGGCCGCTCTGACGACGGTCTGCTCGGCCAGCGGGAGGTACGGGAGACGCAGCGGCAGCCTGGTCCACCACGGCAGCAGACCGACCGCGGCGGCAGTCAGTACGCCGTACGCCGGGCGCGCGGCCCACGGTACGGGCGGATGGATCAGGATGAACCGGGCCGCCTGGCGTGCTTCCGTCGTACCGCGGAGCTCGGCCTGGTACTCCGTCAGCAGTCGCCGTACCTCGGCCAGCGTGGTCGGTGGGTCGATGACTCCGAGTTTCTCGGCCACGAGTGCCGCGTCCTCGACGTACTGGTCCTGCTCCTCCGCGTTGAGCGGGTGGGCGCCGTAGCGCTGGTGCGCGGCGAGGAAGCTGTCCACCTCGGCGATGTGCACCCACTTGAGCAGGTGCGGGTCCGACGCCCGGTACTTCACCCCGTCCGGGCTGGTGCCGCGCACGCGCTCATGGACGGACCGGACGTGGGCGATCGCCTCCTCGGCATCCGGAATCGCGCCGTACGTCGTGATCGCGAGGAAGTAGCTCGTACGCCGCAATCGTCCCCACGGGTCGCCGCGGTACCCGGAGTGCGCGGCCACCGCGGCCATCGCCAGTGGATGCAGCGACTGCAGCAACAGTGCGCGCAGACCACCCGCGAACATGGAGGCGTCACCGTGCAGACGCCGGATCGGCCGGTCTTCGGCGAACCACCGCGGTCCAGGCGTCGCGTGCACGCGATCACGCTCGCTCTGCGGGTCCGGACCGGCAACTTTGGTCAGGATCATCCGGGCGAGGCTGTCCCGGACCGGGCGGGTGACGACGTCCATGCACCCCAGTGTTGCTCAGCTGTGGTGAGTGCTGCTGCGTCAGTCGGTGAACTCCTGGCGCAGGATCGAGTAGAGCAGTGAGTCGCGCCAGGCGCCGTTGGTGAAGACGTGCTGGCGCAGCTGTCCCTCGTACGTGAAGCCGAGGCGCTTGACGACCGCGACGGAGGCCGCGTTCTCCGGGCCGATCGCGGCGGTGACGCGGTGCCGCTCGAGGGGACCGAACGCGAACCGCAGCAGCACGCGGGCAGCGTCAGTGGCGTAGCCGTGGCCCCAGTGGTCGGCACCGATCGCATAGCCGAGCTTCGCCGCCCAGGCCCCGCTCGGGGCGATCCGGGCGAACCCGATCACCCGGTCGTCGTCGGGACGGGTCACGGCGAGCATGTAGTCCGGACGATCCGGCTGGGCGGACCGCTCGACGATCCCGGCCAGCGTCTGTTCGGCCTTGGCCCGGTCGTAGCTGTCGAACGCCATCCAGGTCGTGACCCGGTCGTCCCCGGCGATCGCCAGGTAGTCGTCCAGGTCGGTCGTCCGGAACTCGCGCAGTACGGTCACATCACCGGTGAGCGGATCCATCCGGTCAGCGGGGGAACGCCTGGATGGGCGTCCGGGTGAACATCTCGATCTCCTCCTGGAGCTCCCGGGCGTCGTCGGCGCGGCCGGACTGGCGCAGCGCCTGGTGGACCCGGCGGGCCGAGTGCACCACACCGTTGATCCGGCGCTCGGTCGGCAGCGTCAGCACCGGGGCCAGCGCGTCCGCGGCGCCGTCCAGCTCGCCGCTCGCGATCCGGGTGATCGCCATCGCGGCGTGGCTGCCGGCGGCGTCGCCGAAGGCCCACTCCGGGTGGTTCTCGTCGGTGTACGCGTCGACCGCCTGGCTGGAGTACCGCTGGGCCTGCTCGACCTCACCGGGCAGCTGGGCGAGCGCGTCGGCGGCGTAGTACAGCTGGCGGTTGCGGCCGAAGGTGCACAGGCCGCCCATCTCGTCCAGGTCGTCGTGGTGGACCCGGTTCCACGCCTCTTCGGCGCGCTCCAGCGCGGCCCGGGTGGCCTCGGGGTTGCCGAGGGCGGCCCAGGCGCGGGCCTCGCTGACCGGCAGCCAGACGCTGGTGGTGCTGTTGGCCTGCTCGGCGTACCCGGCGCCGAGCTGCGCGTACCGCACCGAGTCGTGCGGGTTGCCGGCCCAGTAGGAGACCAGGGACTGCAGTCCGCGCACCCAGGCGCGCAGCCCGTGGTGGTCGGCGTTGTCGGCGCACATGAACGCGGTCCGCGCCTGGGTCAGCGCGGCGTGCGGGTTGCCGAGGTCGTGGGACGCCTTCGCGAGCAGGCCGCCGGTGACGCCGGCCAGGAAGTACAGCTGCCGGTGGTGCTCCGGGCGCTGGCGGCTCTCGAGCAGACCGAACACCAGGTCCTGCGTCTCGACCAGTTGGCCGAGGATCTCCGGGAGTGGACGCTGCGGGTACGCCTGGGCGGCGTGGCGTACGTCGGCATACACCTGTTCCATGGCCTCGCTTCCGAGACCGGACTGGGCCGCGAGGGCAAACGCCCTCGCGCGGCTGGCAGCCATGTCGAGAACCTCCATCTCATTACCTGTCGTGATCCGTCCACTCGCGGCAGGTGCCGGCACGACCTCGGCGGCCTGTTCCGGCGTGTACGGCGCGAGGAGTTCCTCGACCGGCTTGCCGAACAGACGTTGCAAGGTGCGCCGGGTCTGAGGAGTGGTCCCCGCGCGCTCGCCCGATGCGAGGCGGCGCAGGTGCCGCTCGGTGATGGTTCCACCCAGCTCGACGAACTCGGCGACGATCTCGGAGTAGGTCTGGTTCCGGCGCTGGATCAGGTGCGCCAGGACCGTTTTTGGCGCGTACCTACCCGCCATCGTTCCTCCCGTTCACGTCAGTCAGACGTTGTCTCGACTTGTGCCTCACGACAAGGTGCTGTCCCCCAGATGTCCGCGAGAGGACCGGAAGAGGTCCGGCAAAGGTCCGGTCCAGGTCCTAGAGCGGTCACGTTGGGCTCGTGCACCATTACTGCCATGACAACCAGTAAGTCCAACTGGTTGCAAGGCCTGAGAGTTACGGGGTGAGAGGTTGTGACCATCGCGGAAATGACGTCGAGACAGCACCGGCGAAGGGTCCGGGTCTGGTTCGGCGAGCACGTGATCGCTCAGTACGTCGCGGAGGCGCCCCTGGCGGCCCGCTACGAGCAAGCGATGCGGCGCCGTTTCGCCGGTCTCAAGGTGACCAACGACCTGCTCGGCCCGGCCGACTCGACCGACTGACACGCTGATCGTCCGGGTCCTCCTCAGACCCGGCCGGCTGCACCCTGGGGTCTCCTCACGTCCAGGGTCAGCCTTTGGAAGGTCCGGAGCCCTCCTCAGCTCCGGGCGAAACCCGAGGTGCGGTCCGGAGTACTCCTCAGCTTCGGACCGCACCGCCCACCGACCCGGCTGGGCTTGGCGGCTGATTTCCCTGTATCGCCGCCGCCCAGCCGTTCCAACCACCTCCTGGCCGACACCTCGGGCCAGGCCGGGCCGAGTGTCCTGGGCGGTAGGACACCGGAGGCTCCCGACACCTCACCGGGAACCTCCCCCTTGAGGTGGCCGGCTCCGAGTGTGACCGCCGCGCCTGGGCGGTCACACTCGGAGCCTTCCTGCGTTCTGAAGGCTCCCCCGCGCCACGGAGCCGCCCAGGCGGTGCAGCCCTCTGTGCAGCCCTCTGTGCGGCCCTCTTGCGGCCCCCTGTGCGGCCCCCTGTGCGGCCCCCGGTGCGGCCCCCGGTGCGGCCTCTGTGCAGCGTCAGCCGAGGTTCGCGGCCATTCGCCGCAGCACGCCGACGGTCGTCAGGTACTCGTCGCCCGAGATCCCCGCCGTCACCCGCTGCCGCAGCGCCCGCACCGTTGCGCTCAACTCGCGCAGTGCCCGCTCACCGTCCGCCGTGAGCACCTCCCCCAGGAGCCATCCGCGCTCCACCAGCGGCCCCGTCACCGCCGCGAGCTCCTCCGCATCCCCGCGCAAGAACGGCGCCAACGACACGGCAATCTGCTCCCCTCGGGCGGCCGCGTTCAACGCCTGCCATTGGCGGCGGGTGAGACCTTCGGCGGCGAGGGCCTGCTCGAACGATTCCTCCAGGCGGCGGTCGACCTCCTTCAGCCACCAACCGATACGCTTGTTGTCATCTGACATATACATGTCAAGTAACATATATCTGGAGTGAAGGATGGACAAGCCCGATCCGGTAGCCGCGGTCGAGGCGGCGATGGTGGCGATCCGCCGGCGGCAGACCCGCCGTACGTTCGCGATCCAGTCCGGCGCACCGGACCCGGTCCAGGACGTCCTGGACGCAATCGAGGGCGCCGCGCCGGAACCGATCGGCGTCAACGGCATAGCGGCCGCACTCGGCGTGGACCAGCCGCGCGCCAGCAAGCTCGTCGCCGCCGCGGTCACCGCCGGTCTCGTCCGCCGCGAGGCCGACCAATCCGACGGCCGCCGCACCAACCTGGTCCTGACCCCAGCGGGCCAGGCCCAACTGGACGCCGCCCACACCTACCGCCGTGCCCGCTTCGCCCAAGCCATGCACAACTGGACCCCCACCGAACGCGAAACCTTCGCCACACTCCTCACCCGGTTCCGATCCGCCCTGGACCGCTGAATGTCCGCTCCTGGTCCGGCGTGCCCAGGATCCGGCGAGTGTGGCCAGGGTCCGGTGAGTGTGGCCAGGGTCCGGTGAGTGTGGCCAGGGTCCGGTGAGTGTGGCCGGGTTCCGGTGAGTGTGAACACCATGCGGTGAGTTGTGAACACCATGCGGTGAGTGTGAACACCGTGCGGTGACCGTGAACACCGTGCGGTGGGTGTGGTGAGGGTCCGGTGGGGGTGGTCAGGGCCCGGTGGGTGTGGACAGGTAATAACGTGTTCAATCCGACGGCGCGGTGTTCACGGTCACGGCACGGTGTTGACGGGCACCGCAGGTGTTGACGGGCTCCGGTGGGGGTGGTCAGGGCCCGGTGGGTGTGGACAGGTAATAACGTGTTCAACCCCACGGCGCGGTGTTCACGGTCACGGCACGGTGTTGACGAGCTCCGCAGGTGTTGACGGGCTCCGGTGGGGTGGTCAGGGCCTGGTGGGTGTGGACAGGTAATAACGTGTTCAACCCGACGGCGCGGTGTTCACGGTCACGGCACGGTGTTGACGAGCTCCGCTGGGTTTGGACATGGCCCGGTGGGTGTGGTCAGGGTCCGGTGGGTGTGGTCAGGGTGCGGTGGGTTTGAACAGGCAATAACGTGTTCAAGCCCACCGGACTTGACCGCGCGCGAGAGCGGTTGGCGTGTGGGGGGCGTTGGAGCCGGGGATCTGTGGAGGGTTTTCCCCATATGCGGGAAGAAATCCTCCACTGTCGTGCGGAAAACTCTCCTAGGAGCGTTTTCCATGGTCAGCGGTGCAGGCGATGGGCATGCGGTGCGGCGGTGCAGGCGGGCGCGGTGCGGGCGGTGGGCAAGTGGTCCGGACGCGGCGTGGCGGTGGGCAGGGGCGGTGCGGCGGTGCCGGCGGTGGGCATGCGGCGCGGGCGGGTATGCGGCGCGGGCGTGGCGTGGGCGGTGGGTATGCGGTGCAGGCGGTGCGGGGTGGGTGAAACCGGCGAAAGCGAGCCAACGACCCGTCTTGTTGGCCCGCTGGTGGGCGATGGGTGAGCCGTTGCCGAGCGACGCAACCCATCCCGCCGCGAAGCGGGACGACCTCGCTCAGCAAGACACGAAAGCGCTTCAGGGTCTGGCGACGTGAACGGCGAACGGGGCGTCTGGGATGACTGCGGTGGCGTCGGCGGACCAGCCTTCGGTTCGGATTTCGCCGACCGGCTGCATGCCCAGGCGGTGCATGACGGCTTGGGAGGCGGTGTTGGACCGTTCGGTGAAGGCGACCACCGACTGGGCGCCGAGGGTGGTGAAGGCGTAGTCCAGGCCGGCGCGGCCGATCTCCGTGGCGAGGCCGCGGCCGCGAGCCGACTCGAGGAGCGCCCAGCCGAGTTCCAGACGGTCGGCTGCCCATTCGGGACCGGCGAGGGCCGCGAGAGAGGCCGCGATCGACGAGTCGGCGGGGAGGCGTGACAGGCCGCCGCGGCCGGCCAGTTCGCCGGTACGCCGGTCGTACGCGATCCACTTGCCGGCGCCGTCGCGTTCCCAATTCTCGTTGTGCTGAGCAACCTGCTCAGCCGCCTGCTCCGCGGACAGCGTCTGGTCGTACCACTGCGCCACCCACGGATCCGAGAAGGTCCGCTGCAGGTCCGCCGCATGTCCGGGTACGACGCCGTTCGGACCGGTGAGCGGCTCGAGCTGGAGGCGCTCGGTGAACCGCGTCCGCACCACCTGCGCGACCAGGTTACGCAGTCGCCGGTCGCCGTCGGTGCGGTTCACCATCAACAGGTCGAGGTCGTCGGGTCCGCACCACGCCGACGCGTCGTGTTTGCCGGCTTCGAGCCGCGGGCGGCCGAGGTCTCCGTCGACGGTGACGACGTAGTCGATCTCCCGCCGGACGCGGCCCTGCCACTCCCACTCCCAGTCCGCGACGGTCCAGACGAGGTCGCGGACCTTCCAGCCGGTCTCCTCCTCGACCTCCCGGGCGAGCGCCTCCTCGGGCGTCTCGCCGGGTTCGAGGTGTCCGCCGACGAGATCCCAGATCCCCGGCAGCAGCCGGCGGTCCGCCGTACGCCGCTGCAGGTAGACGCGATGCTGCTCGTCCTGAATCAATGCCGCAACACAGTCAACCGGCCGCATACGACCAACCTAACGCTAGTGTCGCGACGGAGGTTCGACGGCGCTTTCGGCGCCCAGGCACGCATCTCGCGGCTCCTGGCCAGCGCCCACGATGCTCCGCATCGAGGCCACTCATCAAGCACCCCGATGCACGCACCTGACCACTCATCAAGCACCCCGATGCACGCACCTGACCACCGAAATCTCTCGCCGGACCTCCGACTCAGGACACTAGATGATTGATGCACGGCCTGGTCTGGATTCGGTGGTCGTGGTGATGGAGCCGGGGACGCTCGGGGGTGTGGCGTGGGTGGCGTGTGGCGTGTGTCAGGTCGACAGGACGTGTCCCGTGACAGGGGTCACAGCTGAGCGTGAACCAGGCGCCGAACACACCCGCCCTGCACCACATTAACTGTCGAGCGTGCACACCTTCGGGCCGCGCATCAATCATCTAGAGCGTGTCTGACAAACATTGGGGCTGTTCGTTGAGAGCCTTGGTGTCGTGTCGAGGTTTCGGTTGTTGTCGGATGTGCAGTGGTCGTTGAT
>NZ_JBEZFT010000127.1:0-14915 GCF_040649595.1 Kribbella sp. NPDC048915
TCCGGGCAAGCAGGACGTGACGAAGGACGCAGACGATGGCGGCAGCAGAATCTTCTGGCCACACCCCCTGGCGGCAGGTCCCCGCGCAGGTCGACGAGTACTGATTTGCCGACGAGTACTGATCTGTCGTCAGGGGAAGCCAGGACTGGTCCCGGAGCGAACCCCGGCTTGTCGCTGAAGGAGTGCGGTAGCGGTCCGGCCAGGTGGCAGGCTGGGAACATGAAGACGCTGCTGAACGTGATCTGGCTGGTGCTGGCCGGGTTCTGGCTAGCGGTCGGGTACGCGATCGCCGGGATCATCTGTTGCGTGCTGATCGTCACGATCCCGTTCGGCATCGCCGCATTCCGGATCGCGGGGTACGCGCTGTGGCCGTTCGGCCGGACGATCGTCGACAAGCGCAGTGCCGGCGCCGGTGCGCTGATCGGCAACCTGATCTGGATCCTGGTCGCGGGCTGGTGGCTCGCGCTCGGTCACCTGACCACCGGCATCGCGCTGTGCCTGACCATCGTCGGCATCCCGCTCGGCGTCGCGAACTTCAAGCTGATCCCGGTCTCGCTCGTCCCGCTCGGCAAGGACATCGTCCCGACCGGCAGCTTCATCTGACGAGGTCGGTCACGGTGCTCGGATCCGGTGGCGCGTGCACTGAGCGCTGACGCGCTACTGCTTCTGGTCGGCGGCCGCGACGAGTTTGCGAACGTTGCTGACGGTGCCGCAGCCGGAGTCGATCAGGCGGGCGCGTTCCTCGGCGAAGTCGTCGCCGAGTTTGCGGCGGACCTCCTCGGGAACGTCGGTGCGCGCCGGGTTCAGGACGTCGCGCTCCTCCTCGTCGAGGTGGTGGCTGAGCGCCTCGGACAGCTCGTGCAGCTTCTCGCTGAACTCCTCGCTCGCGGTGTCGTCGACCTCCATCAACGCGAGCAACGCCTCGTTCCCCTCGTCGTGCTCGTGCTCGGAGTGTTCGACCTCCTCGGCGTCGATCGCGTCCTTGCGCCGCAACGCGGGGTAGACCTTCGACTCCTCGGCCTCGGCGTGCGCGATCAGGACAGTGGCCAGGTCGGCGAGGACCGCGGCCCGGTCGCTGCGGACGTCCCGCAGTTCGCGCAACGCCTCCTCGAACCAGCGATGGTCGGCCAGGATGATCTCGACCACGTCACCACCTGCTGCCGGAAGGATCTTCGGCATCCGTTGTCTCCTTTCTCGGATGGCCTGCAGGTACCCCGATAACCCGCCCGCATGCCGACAGCTCTGATCCGCCGCCCGAGTCCGCGCCTCGCACGTCGTACTGCTCGACGACGATCGCCTGCTGATGGCTGCGTCAGCTGCCTGTCGGTCCGTCTGCGGGGCCGAGCTGGTTCGCTACCGGGGAACTGTCGGTGCTCGGGGTGTGACTGATCTTTGTCAACGCCGGGTCGTCGACGGTGAAGGTCCGGACCGGGCCGGGCGGGGTGTCCGCGGTCTCGAACCGGACCGTCACGCGTCCCAGCCCCGACCCCCAGACCCAGCCGCGGCCGTAATCGGGATGCTGCACGTCCTGCCCGGCATGGAACCCGGCCTGGTCACGCTGCCGGGTCGGTACGTCGACGAGCTCGATCGGGTCCTCGGCGTGCTCGTCGTCGGTGAACAAGTCGTCCTGGATCCAGTCGGCGAGTGACGAGACGCCGACGCCGAGCAACCGGATGCCGCCGCCGATGTCGCTCTCCTCGAGCAGCCGGCGCGCGACCCGGGCGATCACCCGTGGGTCGTCGGTCGGCCCGGCCAGCGTGGAGGAGCGGGTGTGCGTGGTGAAGTCGTGCATCCGTGTCTTGACCGTGACAGTCCGGCCGGACAGCTGCGCCTTCTGCAACCGCTCGGCCACCCGGTGCGCCATCCGGTCGCTGATCGCGGTCAGCAGCGCCCGGTCGATGATGTCGGTCTCGAAGGTGTCCTCGACGCTGACCGACTTCGTCTCCCGGTCGCTCACCACGGGCCGGTCGTCGGCCGCGACCGCGAGCCGGTGCAGGCTCGACCCGTGCGCCGACCCGACCTGCCGGATCAGCTCGTCCTCGTCGAGTTGCTGAAGGTCGGCGACCGTGCGGACACCGGCCATGCTCAGCCGCTGCGCCGTCGCCGGACCGACACCAGGAATCACGGTGACCTGCATCGGCGCGAGGAACTCGGCCTCGGTGCCGGGAGGGACGACGACCACGCCGTCGGGTTTGTCGAGGTCACTGGCGATCTTCGCGATCAGCTTCGACGTCCCCGCGCCGACCGAGGCGGTGAGCCCGCCGCTGACCTTGCGGATCGCCGCCTTCAGGTCGTTGGCGATGGCCTCCACGTCGTCCACCGTCAGACCGCTCAGTCCGCTCGCCGCCAGGTCGATGAATGCCTCGTCCAGCGACAGCGGCTCGACCAGCGGCGACAGCGCCCGCATTTCGGCCATCACCGCCTGACTGGTCTGCCGGTACACCTCGAACCGCGGACTCAGGTACGCCGCGTGCGGGCAGCGCGAGCGCGCCTCGGCCGTCGACATCGCCGAGCGGACGCCGTACTTCCGCGCCTCGTACGACGCGGTGGACACGACTCCGCGCACACCGATCCCGCCGACCACCACGGGCTTGCCCCGCAGCGACGGCTTGTCCCGCTGCTCGACGGCCGCGAAGAACGCGTCCAGGTCGACATGCAGCACCGAAGGATCGTTTCGCACCCACCCAGTGTCCCCGGCAGCACCGACAATTGCCGGATGAGCTTTCCTGCGCACTGGGACGACGGTACGGATCCGTCCACTCCCACTCACCAGATCCATTGGTACGACGACCGCACGGCGATCGTCCGGCAGTCGTTGCGGACCAACTTCGAGGGGCCGTTCCTCTATCTGCTGCTCGGCACCGACCGCGCACTGCTGCTCGACACCGGGACCGGGCACGCGCCGCTGCGTGGACTGATCGAGGAGCTCGCGGGTGATCGCGAGCTCGTGGTCGCGCACACCCACGGGCACAGTGACCACGTCGGCGGCGACGAGGAGTTCGACGCGGTCGTCGGACGTTCGCCCGAGGACGTCTCGGCGTACTTCGGGATCGACTGGCCGGAGGGGCGGGGCACGATCGACCTGGGGGAGCGGAGCGTCGACGTGGTCCCGATTCCGGGACATCAGGGCGCGGACATCGCGCTGTACGACCGGGCGACGCGGCTGCTGTTCACCGGCGATTCGCTGTACCCCGGTCGATTGTACGTAAAGGACTGGGCGGCGTACCGGACCAGCGTCCGGCGGCTGGCCGACTTCGTTGCCGCGGGCAATCCGGTGGACTGGATCCTGGGTGCACACATCGAGATGACGAGTGAGCCGGGCCGCGACTACGAGATGGGGGCCGACCGGCATCGGGGTGAACACGTCCTCCAGCTGCGTCCCGCCGTACTGACCGAGCTCGCCGAGGTGCTGGCCGCGGCCGGCGACGAGCCGGTCCGGATCGTCCGGGACGACTTCGTCGTGTACCCGGTGTGAACCGCGACGCGAATGATCCGCCCGCGGCGGGGCACCTTCGGGCACACTGAGCACAGGAGCCAGCAGGGGAGGCGCTGATGGGTGAGGAAGTCGACCGGGTCGAGTTCACCCGGGCGGACCGGACCGCGTTCCGCGAGCAGGTGCACCGCAACCTGGACGCCTTCGCGCGGATGCTGCGGGAGAACCGGTTCGCCCCGGAGCGCCCGATGACCGGCATCGAGATCGAGCTGAACCTGGTCGACGAGCGGTCCGACCCGGCGATGAAGAACGCCGAGGTACTGAGCGCGATCGAGGACGACGCGTTCCAGACCGAGCTCGGGCAGTTCAACATCGAGATCAACGTGCCGCCCGGGCAGATCGACGGGCTCGGACTCGACGAGATGGAGTCGAACATCCGCGACAGCCTGAACGCTGCCGAGGACAAGGCGGCCCGGACCGGGTCGTCGATGGTGGTCGTCGGGATCCTGCCGACGCTGCTCACCGAACACATCCACCGCGAGGCGCTCAGCACCAACCCGCGGTACGCGCTGCTCAACGACCAGATCTTCGCCGCCCGCGGCGAGGACGTGCAGATCTCGGTCGACGGTGTCGAGCGGCTGCAGGTGACCGCGGACAGCATCGTCCCGGAGGCCGCCTGTACGTCGACACAGTTCCACCTGCAGGTCACGCCCGAGGCGTTCCCGCGGTACTGGAACGCGGCCCAGGCGATCTCCGGCGTCCAGCTCGCGATCGGGGCGAACTCGCCGTTCCTGTTCGGCAAGGAGCTGCTCCGCGAGACCCGGATCGCGTTGTTCGAACAGGCCGCGGACACCAGGACACACGAACTCAAGGCCCAGGGCGTGCGTCCGCGGGTGTGGTTCGGCGAGCGCTGGATCACCTCGATCTTCGACCTGTTCGAGGAGAACGCGCGCTACTACCCGGCGCTGCTGCCGGTCACCTCCGACGAGGACCCGATCGCCGTCCTGGACCGCGGTGACACCCCGGCCCTTTCGGAATTGCGGCTGCACAACGGGACGATCTATCGCTGGAACCGCCCGGTGTACGACGTTGTCCGGGAGAAACCGCATTTGCGCGTGGAGAATCGTGTCCTGCCGGCCGGGCCGACCGTGGTCGACACGATCGCCAACGGCGCCTTCTATTTCGGACTGGTCCGTGCACTGGCCGATGACGAGCGGCCGATCTGGTCGCAGATGTCGTTCAGCGCGGCCGAGGAGAACTTCCACACCGCCGCGCGGCACGGCATCGAGGCCGAGGTGTTCTGGCCGGGTGTCGGCACGGTCCGGGCGACCGAACTCGTGCTGAGACGCCTGCTGCCGTTGGCGGTTCGCGGCCTGGACGCCTGGGGTGTCGACGTCGCCGTCCGGGACCGGCTGCTCGGGATCATCGAGCAGCGCTGCCTCACCGAACGCAACGGCGCGTCGTGGCAGGCCGACGAGTTCCACCGCTTGTATACAAGGGGTTCGCACGGCCGCCGGGACGCGTTGCGCGAGATGCTCGGGCGGTATCGCGCGCACATGCACGACAACACGCCGGTGCACGAGTGGCCGATCGACTGAACTGAACCGGTTCGTGGTGCCGTGCGTGCCGACGACAACGTAGGACAAGACGCGGACCGCCGTACGGTAGCCCGATCTTGCCCTGGGCAACGGGATCGGCGATTTCCCGGGCGAGTTCGATAACGACCCGGACTACAGGGGTGGCGCTTTCGGTGACAGCCCTGCAAAGGTGTGGCCACCGGAAGGTTAGGCGGGCCCACCGCGGGTAGTACCTGGGCACCGGCAGCCCTCCGTCACCGGTGCGACACAACAGGTGCCGAGGCAGCGGATGCCGACCACGGTCGGGAGCAGTATCGTTCGAGACGGGTCGACACACACCCGGAGGTGAGGCAGGGCGATGACGACCATCGTCGTGGGTTATGTGCCGAAGGCGGAAGGCCGTGCGGCCCTTCGGCGCGCAGCGGAGGAGGCGACGCTGCGGGACGCCAAGCTGGTGGTGGTGAACTCGCACCGAGGTGGGCGGAGCTTCGACAACGACGAGGCTGCGGCGAGTGATGCCGCGCTGACGGAGGTTCGGGAGCAGCTCGACTCGACCGGCGTGCCGTACGAGGTGCGGCAACTGGTCCGTGGCCTGGACCCGGCGGAGGACCTGGTGGCCGTCGCCGAGCAGGTGCACGCGGAGTTCATCGTGATCGGCCTTCGGCGTCGATCCCCGGTCGGCAAGCTCATCCTCGGCAGCAATGCCCAACGGGTGCTGCTCGACGCTCCGTGTCCGGTGCTGGCCGTGAAGGCCGAGGAAGGGGAGGACTGAGGTGACCTCGACACGTAGCAGGAAGTTGTGCCTTGCGCAGCAGCCCGACGCCGACGAGATGCTGAGCAGGGATCCGTTCGCCCTGCTGGTCGGGATGCTCCTCGACCAGCAGATCCCGATGGAACGGGCGTTCGCCGGCCCGGTCGCGATCGCCAAACGGATGAACGGCCCCTTCGATCCGCCCACAGTGGCGCACTACGACCCGGACGCGTTCGTCGAGGTGGTGGCCGGGCCGCCCGCCGTACACCGGTTCCCGACCGCGATGGCCGCCCGGATTCAGACTCTGGCCAAGCACCTGGACGACCACTACGGCGGCAACGCCTCCGGGCTGTGGGCCGACGTGAAGTCCGGGGACGACCTGCTCGCCCGGCTGTCCGCCCTGCCCGGGTTCGGCGCGCAAAAGGCGAAGATCTTCGTCGCGCTGCTCGGCAAGCAACTGAAGGTGCGGCCGCGCGGTTGGCGCGAGGCCTCCGAGCCGTACGGCGAGGACGGCGCGTACAAGTCGGTCGCCGATGTCATCGACGTCGCATCCCTGGTGAAGGTGCGGCAGTTCAAGCAACAGCAGCAGCTGGTTCGGCGACCGGTCGTGAGCAGGCCGCTGCGGCAGACGCGCAACGGGTGACGGCGGCGCCGGACGACGGACCGGAAATGCGGCCGGCCGGGGGGTCGTGCGACGCCTGGGCTTGGTCCGCGGATTACAATGTACTGTTGCCGCCGCCTGACCAGCGAGCAGCCGCGAACAGCAGTACCCCAAGACTCAGCAACACAACGTCGTACCGTCGTACAAACCCTGCGTCAGACGAGAGGTAATTCGTGTCGTCCAGCTCGTCCGAGAAACTTCCCGCCGAGACGGCCCGGGCCGTGGCCGCCACGGCCCGGAGCACCGCTCCGAGGACCAGCGCCCGAGTGACCGATGCCGCTGCCAAGAAGGCGGCCGCGAAGAAGGCGGCGGTGAAGCCCGCCGGCACCAAGGAGGACGGTATCCCCGCGAAGAAGGCCGCTGCCAAGAAGGCTCCGGCGAAGAAGGCAGTGTCCGAGGCCGGTCTGTCGATCGACCCGAAGACCGGCAAGCCGCGCGCCCTCGACGAGGTGGACGAGGCGGACTTCCAGCCGGACGCGGTGAAAGGGCTGGAGAAGGAGCTCACCGAGGACGAGGGCTTCGTGGTCTCCGAGGCCGACGAGACCGACGAGCCCGAGCAGCAGGTGATGGTCGCCGGGGCCACCGCGGACCCGGTCAAGGACTACCTGAAGCAGATCGGCAAGGTCCCCCTGCTGAACGCCGAGCAGGAGGTCGAGCTCGCGAAGCGGATCGAGGCCGGGCTGTTCGCGGAGGAGCAGCTGGCCGACGAGAGCGCCAAGCTCAAGGACAAGGTCCGCGAGGAGTACGACTGGATCTCCGAGGACGGCCGCCGGGCCAAGAACCACCTGCTCGAGGCCAACCTGCGCCTGGTGGTGTCGTTGGCCAAGCGGTACACCGGTCGCGGCATGCTCTTCCTGGACCTGATCCAGGAGGGCAACCTCGGTCTGATCCGCGCGGTCGAGAAGTTCGACTACACCAAGGGTTACAAGTTCTCGACGTACGCCACCTGGTGGATCCGGCAGGCGATCACCCGCGCGATGGCCGACCAGGCCCGCACCATCCGGATCCCGGTGCACATGGTCGAGGTCATCAACAAGTTGGCCCGCGTCCAGCGGCAGATGCTGCAGGACCTCGGCCGGGAGCCCACTCCGGAAGAGCTCGCCAAGGAGCTCGACATGACCCCGGAGAAGGTCATCGAGGTGCAGAAGTACGGCCGCGAGCCGATCTCGCTGCACACGCCGCTCGGTGAGGACGGCGACTCCGAGTTCGGTGATCTGATCGAGGACTCCGAGGCGATCGTGCCGGCCGAGGCGGTCTCGTTCACGCTGCTGCAGGAGCAGCTGCACGCGGTCCTGGACACCCTGTCCGAGCGTGAGGCCGGCGTGGTGTCGATGCGCTTCGGCCTGACCGACGGCCAGCCGAAGACTCTCGACGAGATCGGCAAGGTGTACGGCGTGACCCGCGAGCGGATCCGCCAGATCGAGTCCAAGACCATGTCGAAGCTGCGCCACCCGTCGCGCTCCCAGGTCCTCCGGGACTACCTGGACTGATGTCATGACGCAGTGGATCGCCGGCGTGCTCGCGTCGGTGATCCCTGTGCTCGACACGGCGTCATTGGCCGCTGCCGTTCTGACGGCGGCGGCCTTGCTGTTGGCACTGGCCGTGGTGGCGCGGGCGTCCGCGCCGACCGCGGTGCCGGTGCTGGTGCGTGCCAGTTCGGTTCGGCAGCGCACCGAGGAGACCGTCTTCCTGCGGCTGCGCGATCCCGGCGCGGCCGGCCGGCCACGTCCACGAGCTCCGGGACGGTAGCGCTCCACCTCGCTACCTGTTCCTACCCACTCGTGGAGTTCTGCTGTGCCTTCTTTCCTGGAGGCACCGGTCTCCGGTGCCTATCACTTGCTCACGTCCCTCGTCTCCGTCCTGCAGCCGTTCGCCGGTGCGTACGCCGCGGTCGTCGCGATCGTGGTGTGCACTCTCGTCGTACGGCTTTGTCTCGTCCCGCTCAGTGTGCGCGCGTACCGCGGCCTGCGGGCCCGCACCGAACTGATGCCGCAACTCAAACTGCTCACCGAACGGCACCGCGGCAACCCGGAGCGCCTGCAGCGTGAAGTCGCAAAGCTGCACGCGGAGACCGGAACCACGATGTTCGCCGGATTCCTGCCCCTTCTCGCGCAGGCGCCGTTCTTCTGGCTGATGTACACGCTGTTCTCACGGAGCGTCGTCGCGGGGGAGTCCAACCAGTTGATCAGCGGCAGCCTGCTCGGATCGCCGCTCGGCGCGCATTGGCCGATCGTGGCCGGCACCCCGGCGTACCTCGTGATCGCCGCGCTACTCGCTGTCGTGGCGTGGTTCTCGGTCCGGCTCCAGCTCCGTCAACTGGACCCGTCCGCGCCGATCCTGTCCCGACGCCTCGCCCAGGTGCTCCCGTTCACCACCCTGGCCACGGCCGCCTTCCTCCCCCTGGCCGCCGGCCTGTACCTCCTCACCACAACCACCTGGACCATCGCCGAACGAACAATCCTCCAGCGCTGATCCCGCACCACCTGGCCAGCCATCCTGCCGCTGCACCCCGGCGGCTCGGCTCGGCTCGGCATGCCGGTCCGCTTGGGGGTGACGCGACGTGGCGAAGACCCTCCAAGGAGAGTTCCCGCCGTGTCGTAGGAGGGTTTTGCCCCGCTGCGAGGGCAAAACCCTCCTACGTCGAGAAAGCCTCCGTGGTCGCCAGGGCATCCTCGTCGACTACCTCGCCTTTCGTGAGCTCCCTCGCCTTCGCGTGGGGCGTTCACAGTCACAAGGCGCCGTACGGAAATCCCTTGCCGCTGCGGCGCGCATTCTGTTACCGTCTTTATTAAAGCCGGTTCCATAATGGGTTGGGGTCGATGGACATAGCGCGCGGAGCCGCTCAGGCGGAGCGGGCGGCCAATCAGGTCGCGTGTCTCCGGTTCCTGGCCGAGGCCGACGTCGCAAGCACCGTCGGCATGATCAGTTCCGGCACCGGTCTGTCCCGACCCACCGTGCACGCTGTACTCGACGACCTCAGCGACGCCGGTCTGGTCGAACCCACCAGCGCGACGATCGCCGGCCCCGGACGCCCTGCCCGCGCCTTCCGGTTCGTCCGCGAAGCCGGCCTCGTCGCAGGACTCGACCTCGGCCCTCGAGGAGCCCGCGCCATCGTGTGCGACCTTTCCGGCCGCCGCCTAGGGTACGCCGAACTCGCCCCGAACGGCCGCGCCCGAAGCGGCAGAGTTGGAGGCGCAGGGAGTGGGCGGGACGGGCTGGGGTTGATTCGGCGGGCGCTGGAGGTCGCGGCCGGCTCGTTGGACCTTGGGCGTCTGCGGGCGGTTGGGGTGGGACTGCCTGGTGTGGTCGAGGCGGACGGGCAGTTGCGGGCAAGCTTGGCGATGCCCGACCTGGTGGGTCTGCCTGTCGCGGAGCTGCTGGCGAAGGATCTCGACCGGCCGGTCGTCGTGGACAACGACATCAAGCTGGCCGCGCTCGCGGAGCAGCGCGGCGGCGCGGGGCGCGGGCACTCCGATGTCGTCTACCTGCAGATCGGGCATCGGCTGTCGGTGTCGATCGTGCTGAACGGCGTGATCCGCCAGGGTCGCCACCGGCTCGCCGGTGAGCTCGGTGCGCAGCGCGGTATGCGCTGGACCCGCAACGCACAGCGTGGACAGCTGGTCTGGTCGTCGCGACCGACCAGCGCGGAAGTGCTGAGCGCAGCCGCTGCGGGTGACGCCGACGCGCAGGCCGAGCTCGAGGACTTCTGCGCACAGATCGCCGGCCGGATCGCGACCGTACTACTTGTCGTCGACCCCGAGGTCGTGGTTGTCCGCGGCGGTACGGCGGAGGGCAGCGCCGCGCTGCTCCGTCCGCTCGCGGCCGCGGTCGAGAAGGAACTGATTTTCCCCGAGCGTCCACCGTTCGTCGCGTCCGCACTCGGGCGCGAGGCCGTGGTCCTCGGGGCGGTCGGCAACGCGTTCGACCGGTACAGCTCGACCATCTACGGCGTCCAGGACTACCCGAGCCCCTGGACCCACATCACCACCCCCTGACCCTTCGAACCCTGACCCCTGCACCACCTCCCTGCACCACCCCGCACGCATCACCACCCCTGACGCATTCTGGAGAGGACCACCAAGTGAAGCTCGGAGTCAGTTCGTACTGCTTCCGCCAGCTCATGACGAGCGGCGAGATGGACCTGATCGGGGTCCTCGACTGGGTCGCGGCCTCGCCGGCCGGGCACATCGAGGTCGCCGCCATGGACGGGGAGTACTACCTGGAGAACGAGGCGGTCGTCCGCGACGCGGCCAAGCACTCCGACGAGATCGGCGTACCGATCGTGAACTACCTGGTCAGCGGCGACCTGCGCACCGCGGACACCCAGGAGATCGACCGGCTGCGCCGGCAGCTGGACATCGCGCACGCGTTCGGCGCGACCGTGTTCCGGCACGATGTCGCGCCGTGGGCATGGCGCGAGCAGGATCCCGGTGAGTTCGAGTCGACGTTCGCGAAGGTGGTCGAGGGTTGCCGCGCGGTCGCCGATCACGCGGCCGGTCTGGGCATCACGTCGACGATCGAGAACCACGGCTTCTTCATGAACGGCGGTGAGCGGCTCGCCCGTCTCGTCCACGCCGTCGACCGCCCGAACTTCCGCGTCACGCTCGACCTCGGCAACGGCTTGTGCGTCGGTGAGGTGCCGGGCAAGACCGCGTCCGACCTGATCGACGTCGCGGCGTCGATCGGTGTCAAGGACTTCCACATTCGCCGGGCGGCGGGTGACGGCTGGCTGAAGACGCTGGCCGGCGACTACCTGCTCGGCACCGTCGCCGGACACGGCGACGTGGACCTGCCCGGTCTGCTGGCGCTGGTCGCGACGAAACCCGACGTACCGGTGAGCCTGGAGTTCGAGGGTATGGAGGCGCCGCTGCCTGCCATCGAGCGCTCACTGGCCAACATCCTTCGACTGACGGAAGGCAACGCCTGAGATGACGACGCGAATTGCAGTGATCGGGCTGGGCTCGATCGCGGGCGAGCACCTGAGCGCGTACCAGAAGAACGACCAGGCCGAGCTCGTCGCCGTGTGCGACGTGGACGTGGAGCGCGCGAAGGCGCGGGCCGAGCAGTTCGGCGTGGAGCGGGTGACCGGCGACGCCGAGGAGATCTTCTCGGACCCCGGCATCGACGCGGTCAGCGTGTGCGTACCGAACACCCTGCATGCCCCGATCGCCGAGGCGGCGCTGCGGGCCGGCAAGCACGTGCTGGTCGAGAAGCCGATGACCGTGACGGTTCCCGAGGCCGAGGCGCTGGTAAAGGCGGTCGAGGAAACCGGCAAGGCGCTGCAGATCGGTTATGTACGCCGGTACGCGCCGAACGCGCTGGTGGCGAAGCGGTTCCTCGACGAGGGGGAGTTCGGCAACATCTACGCCGCGCGCGCGACGCTGCTGCGGACGGCCGGCAACCCGGGCGGCTGGTTCGGTGATGTCGAATTGTCCGGCGGCGGCCCGCTGATCGACCTCGGCGTGCACATCATCGACCTGTGCTGGTACCTGATGGGGATGCCGAAGCCGGTGTCCGCGACCGGCGCGACGTTCGCGCCGCTGGGCGCCCGGGACAACATCCAGAACCTGACCCGGTACAAGGCTGCGTCGGCGGCCCGCCCGAACACGGTCGAGGACTACGCGACCGCGCAGATCCGCTTCGACAACGGCGCGGTCCTCGACGTCGACACGTCGTACTCGCTGCACGCCCGCAACGAGTTGAGCATCCGGATCCACGGCGACAAGGGCGGCGCGGAGATCGAGCCGGAGCTGCTGATGGTGACCGAACGGCACGACACGCTGCTGCACGTCCAGCCGCAGATCGACTCGCTCGGCTTCGACTTCCGGGTCGGATTCGCCAATCAGATCGACCACTTCCTGCGGATTTGCCGCGGCGAGATCCCGGCCGACGCCACCGCCCAGCAAGGCCTCGAGATGGCCCGCATGCTCTCCGCCATCTACGAGTCCGCCAACCGCAACGCCGAGGTCAAAATCACTCGCTGATCCGGACCGGTTGCCCGAGGCGGGGGCCTCGGGCAACCATTCTCGGACTGACCTGCGGCTGACCACGGGTCAGCCGCAGAGGGCGGCGGTGAGGGTGCGGGCGTTGGCCTCGAGCCAGGACTGGCGGCGGCGGATGGTGTCGCCGACGCCTTCGGTCCACATGCGTTGCCAGCCGCCGCCGAGGGTTTCGGCGCGGTACTTCATCGAGTGCCAGGCGCGGTCGCCGAGCGCGATCGCCAGGTCGACGATCCGGATGCGGTCCGCGTCGGCGAGACCGTAGGTGTCGGCCAGGATCCGGCACCGGCGCGGCCGATCGACGCCGCGGAACGCGGGGTCGAGATCGGCGTCGTCGTTGAGCGGGCCCCACCACAGCGCGAGGTTCACGAACTCGCGGGCCCGGCTCGCCGGGCGGGCCAGGTCGAAGTCGATCAGGGCGTACGCGCGGCCGTCCCGGAAGATCACGTTCTCCGGGGTGATGTCCTGATGCCCGATCAGTTCCGGCGGGTCGTTCAAGGCGGGCAGCCCCGGCGGTTCGATCGGCGCGGGGACGGTGTCCGGTACGCCGAATCCCTCGACCGCTTCGTGGTATTCGCGCAGCAGTCGCGCAACCGAGATCATCCGCTCCTCGTCAGCGATCCAGGGCGGCCGCGGGCGTCCGGCGACCTCGCCCTCGACGTACGTGAGCGCCTGTCGGCCGGCCGAATCCACGCCGAGGAAGCGCGGCGCGCCCTCGAATCCCACCTTCTCCAGGTACTGCAGCAGGTCGCGGACGAAGTCGGACCGCTCGTCGGTCGGCCGCCGAACGGTGTCGCCGACGCGCACCAGTCCCTCGGTCACATCGCCGCCGAGCAGCGGGATCTCCACACCGTCCTCGATCACTACGCCCCTCATTCCACACACTGAAACGCTTGTCTGCACAAAGTTGAGCTCCGGGGTAGCGTGCCACGATCCGCTATCGATCGGAGGCTGTGTGTGACCGCCACCACTGTCAAGGCTCCACCCGGAGCGAGCCGGACGAGGTACCTGATCCTAGGGCTCGCGTTCGTCGGACTCTCACTGAATTACCTGGACCGCGCAAACCTCAGCGTTGCGTTGCCGTTCATCGAGGACGACCTGCACCTCGAGTTGAGCAACGCCGAGAAGGGGCTGATCCTCGGCGCGTTCTTCTGGGCGTACGACGGGGCGATGCTGGCGGCGGGGTGGTTCGCCGACAAGGTGGGGTCGCGGAAGGCGTTCACGGTCGCCGCGTTGTGGTGGAGTGTCGTGACCGCGCTGACTCCGCTCGCGCGCGGGTTCTGGTCGCTGTTCGCGTTCCGGTTCGCGCTCGGCGCAGGTGAGGCACCGGCGTACCCGAGTGCGACCAAGGCCGCGTCGCGCTGGTTCCCGCAGCACGAGCGGGCGTTCGCGACCGCGGTGATCGACTCCGGCTCGCGGGTCGGCACGGTGCTCTCGTTGCCGGTCGTCACCGCATTGATCGCGCTCGTGAGCTGGCATTTCTCGTTCGTGGTGCTCGGCGTCCTCGGCATCATGCTCGCCGGCGTCTGGTACTGGTACTACCGCGATCCGATGGAGCACCGGCACGCGAACGCCGAGGAGCGCGCGTACATCGCGGAGAACGGCGCGCGGATCGAGGACAACGACGACGAGGACGCGGTGCAGGTGCGCTGGCGGGACCTGTTCAAGTACCGCACGATCCGCGGGATGATGCTCGGCTTCTTCTGCCTGAACTTCGTCATCTACTTCTTCCTCACCTGGTTCCCGTCCTACCTGAAGGACGCCCGCGGCCTCGACCTCGCCGCGCTCGGCACCCTCGGCACGCTTCCCGGCATCACCGCGATCGCCGGCGGCTGGATCGCCGGTGTCGCCGCCGACCGCCGCATCCGCGCCGGCGCCGACGTCACGCGCGTCCGCAAGACCGTCATGGTCGGCGGCCTGCTCGGCGGCGCCGCGATCGTGTTCGCGGCACCCGCGAAATCGGTGTACGTCGCGCTGCTGTTCCTGGCCATCTCGTACGCGAGCCTGGCGATCGCGGCCACGGGCATCTGGTCGCTCCCGGGCGATGTCGCACCGTCGTCCCGGCACGTCGCGTCGATCGGCGGCATCCAGAACTTCGCGTCGAACATCGCCGGCATCATCAGCCCGTACGTCTTCGGCCTGCTGCTGGACATGTACGACGGTTCGTACTTGCCGTCGTTCGCGCTGGCGGGCGCAGTCGCCGTGGTCGGAGCCCTCACCTACGCCTTCGTCGTAGGCAAAGCCGAACCGCTACCCGCCCGCTGAGTGCGTGGAGGCGCGATAGAGCCGACCGCGCGACCGACGATGTGGTCGGGCTCCACCCGCCGCCCACCCACCCCGGGTGGGCGTCAGCCCCAATCAGATCATCGGTGTCCACCCAGTGGATGCACCGACGGTGGGTTCACCCACGCTGTTGTGGGTTCCTCACCCTTCATACGGGTACGGAACCCACAACACGATGGGTGAACCCACGGTGCGGGCCCGGGCCGGCGCA
>NZ_JBEZFT010000128.1:0-14726 GCF_040649595.1 Kribbella sp. NPDC048915
GTGGGTTCACCCAGGGTGTTGTGGGTTCCGCACCCTTCACACGGGTCAGGAACCCACAACACGATGGGTGAACCCACCGTGCGGGGGACGTGCGCGGTCGTCCGGCGCGGGCGCCGACTCCGTCACCCCAGACCCACCCACGGATCGGTCAGAAGAGCCGGAAATCCCTGCCACGGTGGCAAAAAGACGCGTCCTCGCTGATCCTTCAGAAAGATGTCGTCGAGTTCGCTGAACGCGTGGTGACATTGTCCGCCGGCCTTGATGTGTCGCCGTCTGTGCCGGGGCCAGATCAAGTTGCTACGGGCAAATAGAACGCCAGGGATGAATTCCCTACGAGAGGTCTTCGATGGGCATGCGTTGATGCTTGCGGAAGGCAACCAGGCGCTGCTCGAACCCAGCACGGGCTGGGGATGTGGGGTGTTCAGTCAATTTCGAGTCCCCGGATATCAGTAATGAATGCGAAATTTCTGATGGTTAAGTGTTGTCACTGAAGCGGTTCTGTGCAGTACCGTCTGCAATTGCAGGGTGAAGAGCTGTGTGGGGGCGCCGTATGGTGAACAATGCCGAGCGGCCGGGGGACTTCGCAGACGCCGGGATCGTGGGGCGGGTCGTTCCGATTCTGGTGGCTTTCGGACCACCGGTCGCTGTCAGCGGCTGGTTGTGGTCGAAGGTCCAGCAGAATCCGGTGGTCAGCATCCTCGTTCTGATGTCCTATTGGTTCCTGGTCGCGGTCGTCCAATTCGTCTTCCGGGTCAGCCGTGCGGTCGGGGATTTGTGGATTCCCCGGACCGCCGCAGCCGTCGATCATCGGGTAAGTGCGTTTCTGATGAGCTATCGCGCGCGTTACCTGAGCCAGTTGCTCGCCAGCGTTCGGGATGTCGAGTTGCTGGGCATGGCCACCCAGGGAGAGTTCTCGCTGCAGTTGCGACAGGTGTATGTCGACGTCAGCATGGCGCCGTCGCCGGTGCAGACGACGGCGCACGCGCCGTTCGTCGGAGCGGAGATTCCGGTCGGTGAGCGCCGGTCGCTGGACTCGTTCCTGGACAGCCGTCGGCCGCGGGTCTTCGTGGTGATCGGTGGCCCGGGTTCGGGTAAGACGACCCTGCTCCGCTGGACCGCGATGACGCTGGGAGAGCGGCGGCGGCACAAACGCGGGCTGCCGGTGATTCTCTACCTGCGCGACCATGTCCAGGAGATCGTCCGCGATCCGGCGGTGTCGATTCCCGAACTGATCGCGAACGTTTCCTGGTTGAAAGGTACGGTCACGGCGGACTGGTTCGAGAGCGTCCTGACGAAAGGCCGCTGCGTCGTCATGCTGGACGGTTTGGACGAGGTCGCGGTGGAAGAACAACGGCAGTTGACATCCAGTTGGGTGCAGAACCAGGTCGCGCGTTATCCGGCGAATCATTTCATCTTGACGTCGCGGCCGCACGGCTATCAATCGAATCCGGTCCGGGGCGCCGACGTACTCCAGGTCCGTCGGTTCACCAGCGACCAGATCGTCGAGTTCGTGCACAATTGGTACTACGCCATCGAGTGCCGCAGTACCGGCGAGAGCGGCGAGCGAACCCGGGCGATCGCGAACGATCATGCCGCCGATCTCCTCCGTCGGATGCGCTCGCAACCGGCCTTGTACGACCTGGCGGCCAACCCGATGCTGCTGACGATGATCGCCAACGTCCACAAGTACCGCGGCGCGCTGCCCGGCAGCCGGTCGGCGTTGTACGGCGAGATGTGTGACCTGCTGCTGCACCGGCGGCAGGAGGCCAAGAACCTGGCCGTGAGATCAGGACTGAAGGCCGAGCAGCGGGCCAAGGTGGTGCGTCAGCTGGCGCTGGCGATGATGACCCGCGAGGTTCGCGACGTGACGCGGGAGTCCGCGAGTGACATCGTCGGGCCGACGCTGGCGAGGATCCCGCGTGCCGCGACGGCCGACGCATTTCTGGCCGAGCTCACCACGAGCGGTCTGTTCGTCGAGCGCGAGGTCGGGATGTACGCGTTCGCGCATCAGACCCTGCAGGAGTACCTCGCGGCCGCGGAGATCCGTGATCATCCCGAGGTGAACGCTCTGGCGACGAAGGTCGACAACGCCTGGTGGCGCGAGACGATCCTCCTGTGGGCGGCGAACGCGGACGCGTCGCCAGTTGTCGAGGCGTGTCTGAGGTCAGGCACGGTCGCCGCCCTGGCACTGGCCTTCGACTGCGCCGACGAGGCCCGCGAGGTCGACGTGGATCTGGTCGAACGCCTCGATGCGCTGCTGTACTCGGATCCGCCGACAGCCGATGTGCCGGCACGCGACGTGCACCGCCGGCTGATGGCCGCAGTCCGCGTCTCGCGTTCCCTTCGCCACACCGTGACCCTCAGCAATGGCGCCGCGGCGTGCGCGCGGCCTTTCCCGCGGTCGCTGTATCGCCTGTACGTCGAGCTGTCGGGCGATCCGGGCGGTTCGGTGCGCGAGTCCGTCAAGGACGACGATGCGGAGGCGGTCGGTGTCTCGGCCGCCGAGGTCGAGAACGTCGTCGCGTGGGTCAACGGCCTGTTCGACGACGGCACCGCCTACCGCCTACCGGTACGCCACGAGCTCACCGATCAGATCACCGGCGTGGTCGTCGACCTGACCCGCCGGACCGTGTGGTACGCCGAGGACCCGCGCGCGGCCACGCCGGTGGGCGCGGATCCACGGCCGGCGTCCCGCGCCTGGAAGCGATACGCCGGGCCACGGCTGTTCGTGCCACCAGAGGTGCCGCACCCGTACGTCGCGAGTCCCGACCTGCTCGCGGAGACCATCCGGCGCGATCTGCAGTCTGTCGTCGGCGCGCTTCCTTATGTGCTGAGCCTTGCTCTCGAGCGGGACCTGGAGCGGGCCCGGGCCCAGGACTTCAAGGCGGCCCTCGACCGGCTTGAGCTGTTGCACCACAGCATGACACCGGCGTTGGTCAAGGACGCGATCCACGTGGATCGAGCGCTGGCGCGGAGTCGTGGCGGGGACCTGTCGCCGGATCGCGACCTGCACCGGCGGCTCGACCGCCTCCGGGATCTGGCCGGTGGTTTGGCGGCGGTCACGGACTTCCCTGTTCCGCCCGTGCTGGTGCGGCAACTCCGGCGCACCCTCAGTCGGGCGCGTGCCGTCGACGAGGCATTCAGTCAGGCGCTCGACATCATCTTGACGCATTCGTTGGTGTCCGACGACGTATCGATGCTCGTCCGGGAACTGCAGGATCCGGCGACGCTGCCCACCTCCGCGCCGGCGGGGAGAGCCGTGCTGCAATGGGCCCCTCCGCGTATTCGTCGCGACCAGTTCGAGCTCACGGTGGTGGCGCTGAGTGTGCTGCTGTCGCTCTGGGAGCCGCACAAGTCGAAGTACCGCCACGGCCAGGGGTGGTTGCAGTTCGAGCGGTTCCTGGTCGAACTGTTCTCGGCGTCGAGCGAGATGACGCCGGCCATTCCCGGCGAACTCGAAGGTGTCCTGCGCCGACTCCAGCCGTTGCTGCTCACTGCAATCTGGAGCACCGGGTCGACGTTCGCGGGAGCTGACTCGAGCCGCGACCAGCAATGCTGGCGGATCCTGGCCCGGCGGATCGCGGTCGTGTCCGCGTCCATGATCGCGACGACAGTCCGGTACCCCGCGGCGTCGTACGGCAGCAGCGCGGCGATTCGGCTCGGCTTGCTCGCAGCAGCCTGCGTCGCGGACAGATTCAGCGACGCAGCGATCGCACAAAGCCTTCGCGGACTGCACAGCAGCCTCACCTGCCTCGACGCCCGTCTCGACGATCCCACCCTGCCCTCAGAGGTCCTGCTCCTCATGCGCGCGTGAACCGGGCTCCCGCACACGGCCCGGTGCGCCACCGAGCTCCGCTGCGATCTCCAGCAACTCCTTGCGGGTGTTCTCGGCCACCCCCGAATGCCCGCTCTGCGCATCCGAAACCGCCGTCCTGGACACACCCGCACGGCGCGCAATATCCGCCATGCGGGAGAGCGATTGACCGGCCATCCGGTTCCTGTGACTGATGTGCGGGGGACAGGCACGGCAAGCACGCAGTGGCGGCGCACGCCGTCAACTGTTCGGGTGTTCAGGCGTCTGAGCTGTCCAGGGGCAGGAAACGGCGAGCACGACAATGCGGGGTTCGGCCGCGTGACTCCCACGCGGAGGGACATCTGCGCGTGTTGGGGGTTCTCTGCTCGTGCACCAGCCGAGAACCCCCACACGAGAGGTTGACCCACCGTGTTGGCCCGCACGATCCACCCCGCCCCGGTCCACCCCGGCTACCCCGGCTACCCCGGCTACCCCGGCTACCCCGGCTACGCGGACCGCCGCAGTTCGCCGCGTGCTGGTACGGCGTGGTGGTACGGCGGTGTCGCGGAGGTGCCCGGGTGTCTGGCCGAAGGTGGGTTTACCAACCGTGTTGTGGGTTCCTGACCCTTCACACGGGTCAGGAACCCACAACGCGGTGGGTGAACCCACCGTGTGGGGGTGTGTCGGGCGGCAGGGACCGGCGGTGGGCACCGGTGGTGGGCATTGGTGGTGGGCATTGGTGGTGGGCATGGCCAGGCCGGCGGGGTGTGCGAACCGTCAGCCGATGGAGGGCGTCGCCGATTGACCTCGGGGGGATGATGGGTGGATGAAGGTCACTGCTGAGTTGCTGGCGACCGGAAAGAACACGGCGGGTTTCGAGATTCCCGAGTCCGTGCTCGAGTCGCTCGGGGGTGGTGGGCGGCCGAAGGTCGTGGTGACGGTCAACGGGTTCACATTTCGTACGTCGATCGCGCGCATGGGTGGGCGTTATCTCCTCGGCGTCAGCGCGGATCGGCGTACCGAGGCCGGCGTCGCGCCCGGCGACGTACTGGAGCTCGAGATCGAGCTGGACACCGCGCCCCGCGAACTGGAGACGCCGGAGCCACTGGCCGCGGCGCTGGCTGCCGACGTGAAGGCCAAGGCGTTCTGGGACACGCTCAGCTACAGCAATCGGCAATGGCACGTCCTCCAGGTGACGTCGGCCAAGACCGACGCGACCCGTGATCGGCGGATCGTGAAGTCGCTTACCATGCTGCGCGCGGGTCGCGCGCGCTGAGTCCAGTGCGTGAGTCGTCGCCTGCAATCGGTTGCGAGCGATGCGGGTGGCGGATCAAGATCGCGCATGGGCTTCGTCAGGGCGGCTGTTGCCGGTGAGGGGTCGCCGGCTGTCGGGCCGCCGGCGTTCGTGGGGCGGGAGCGGGAGATCGCGGCGCTGAGCGGAGCGCTGGCCCAGGCGCCGGCGGTGGTGCTGGTCGAGGGCGAGGCGGGAATCGGCAAGAGCCGCCTGGTGCAGGAGTGGCTGGCTGAGGCACCTGCTCGCCGGCGTCGGGTGCTGATGGCGGTGTGCCCGCCACTGCGGGAGTCGTTGACGCTGGGGCCGATCGTCGACGCGTTTCTCGGAAGGCCGCCGGCCGACCTCGAGCTCACCGGGCTGGCCGGGGCGCTGCGTCCGTTGTTCCCGGAGTGGGCCGCCGAGCTGCCGCCCGCGCTCGAACCGCTGGACGATGCCAAGGCCGCTCGGCACCGGCTGTTCCGGGCACTCGCCGAACTGCTTCAGGCCCTGCAGGTGGATCTTCTGGTCGTCGAGGACGCGCACTGGGCCGACGAGGTGACCTTGGAATTCCTCCTGTTCCTGACGTCCCGCCAGCAACGTGGCGGACCGAACCTGCTGGTCACGTACCGCCCCGAGGAGGTCGACGACCAGTCGTTGCTGCTGCGGCTGTCGTCCCGCCTGCCGGCCGGCGTGACCCAGTTGCGGGTGGCGTTGACGCTGCTCGACCAGGACCAAACCGCCTCGCTCGTGTCGTCAATGCTCGACGGCAAGCCGATGTCGGCCGAGTTCAGTACGTTCCTGCACGAGCGGACCGACGGCCTGCCGTTGGCGGTGGAGGAGTCGGTGCGGCTGATGTGCGACCGCGCGGATCTGGTGTTCCGCGACGGGCAGTGGGTGCGATTGAGTGTCAGCGAGCTACAAGTACCGCCCACGGTGCGCGACTCGACGCGCGAGCGGGTCGGACGGTTGTCGCCCGGAGCGCAGCGGGTACTCCAGGCGCTGGCAGCGCTCACCGAGGCGTCCGCCGAGGCCACGTTGACGGCGACCGCCGATGTTTCGGCCGATGACTGCCGGTCAGGTATCACCGAAGCGGCCGAGGCGGGCATCGTAGTCGGCGACGAACTCGGTCGATGGCGGTTCCGGCACATGCTCGCCGCGGCGGCGGTGTACGAGTCGATCGCCCTGCCTGAGCGCCGCATCCTGCACCTGCGCGCCGGGCGGGCGCTGGAGAACCTCGACCGGCCGCCGGTCGCGCAACTCGCGCGCCATTTCAGGGAAGCCGGTGAGATCGAGCGATGGATGCGGTACGCCGAACAGGCCGCGCAGCGTGCCCTCGCATCGGGGGACCACACGGCCGCGGTGATGCTGCTCGACGACCTGCTGTCCACGGCGGAGCTGTCGTCGACGGACACGGCACGGATCGCGCGAACCGCCGCCGTCGCTGCCTTGGGCCGAAAGGACTCGGTCGACGAGGTGCACGGCCGGATCGTTCGGACGCTGCGGGAGATCCTCGCGTCGGCCGGGCTCACCGCCCGCCAGCAGGCGGAGATCCGCAACCCGCTCGGCCGGCTGCTGATCAACCTGGGCGAGGCGCAGGCCGCGCTCACCGAACTCGAGCAGGCGGTGGCGGACCTCGACCACGACCCGGTGGAGGCGGCGAAGGCGATGACCTTCCTCGGGTGGGCGTACGCGGGTCCGTGGCCGGCGTCGACCCACTTGTACTGGCTCGAACGCGCCGCCGAGCTCGCGCCGAAGGTCGACCTGGCGCCGGACCGACTGTCGCTGGCCGGGAACCGTGCGGCGGGCCTGCTGATGCTCGGCGAGGAGGCAGCCTGGGACCTCGTGTCCACGTTGCCCACCGACGGTACGACGTCCGCGGAACGGTTCGACGTGGCGCGCATCAACGCCAACATCGGAACCGGCGCGCTGGTCTGGGGCAGGTATCAAGAGGCAGCGCACCACCTGACGGTGGCACTGGGTCTCGCCGAAGCCGAGCAGGCGTCGCGGCTGCGCTACAACGTACTGCTCGAGCTGGCCAATCTGGACTGGTTCGCCGGCCGGTGGGAAGACCTGGCCGCGCGCGCCGCCACGCTCGCAGAAGCGGAGCCGGACCGGCCCAGCATCTACCTGGCGAGCATCCGCTTGACGGCGCGGCTGGCCGCTGCAGCCGGTCGGCGACGGGTCGCGGAAGAACAGTTCCAGCTGGTGCTGGACGAGGCCGCGCGGCTGGGCGCCGTTGACGACACGATGGAAGCGGCCGCGGCACTGGCGCGGCTGTGGCTCGCCGACGGCGACAGCGAGCGCGCGCTGAGCATCACGCAGCAACCCATCGAGGCGGTCGAGACGAAGGGCGTCTGGGTCTGGGCGACGGACCTCGCACCTGCGCGGGTCGCTGCACACGTCGCCGCAGGACAGGTGGCGCAGGCAATCAACCTGATGGAGAGGTTCGCGCTCGGCCTGCGCGCTCGGCACGCGCCCGCGCCCCAAGCGGCACTCGCGGCCTGCCGCGCACATCTCGCGACCGCTACGGGCGATCTGGACGAGGCGGCCGACGCCTGGGCGCGTACGGCGGACGCCTGGGACGCGCTGCCCCGCCCGTACGACGCGCTGCTGGCCCGCGAACGGCAGGCCAAAGCACTCCTCGAAGCGGGCCGAGAGGACGCGGGACGGGAACTGCTGACCGACGTCTACGAGTCGCTGTTCCGGCTCGGTGCCCGCGGTGACGCCGACCGCGTTGCGCAGCGCCTCCGCGACCAGGGTGCCGAGATGCCGCGGCCGTGGCGCGGCGGCCGCCGGGGGTACGGCGACGCGCTGTCGCCCCGCGAGCTCGAGGTGGTCCGCTGGGTTGCCGAGGGCAAGACCAACCGTGAGATCGCCCGGATCCTGACGAAGTCACCGGCCACAGTCGACCAGCAGTTGCGCTCGGCGATGCGCAAGCTGAAGGTGAGCTCGCGGACGGCGTTGGCGGTGGCCGCGGTCGAGGCCGGCGTACTCACTGAAGAGTCCGGCTCGACGGACGAATCCTGATTTTTGACGTATCCGCTGGATAGCGACTGGGTGCGCGCTCCAGCAGCATGGCGGGATGACCCAAGCCACCCCGACGCCCGCCGGCGACGAGCCCGCGGGCGACGAGATCGGCGCCGCCACGGAGGAACCGACGGCTCACCCCGACGAGCCGAACAGCGACCCCGACGACCGGCAGCCCGACCGCTACCAGCCGCTCTAGCCCGTCCCCGGCCGCCGGTGTCCAGCCGCCGGCCGGGCTTCTTGCAGTGTTCGAAAGGACCGCCCGGATGAAAATCCTCCCCGCCCTGCTGTCGATGGCCTTGGCCGTCGGCGCGGCTGTCGGTGCCTCACCACCGGCGTCGGCCGCCACCAGCCCGACCCAGGCCGCGAGTCAGCCTGCAGCTGACCCGGTGAAGCCCCCCGAGAAGAAGATCGAATCCAAGCTGCAGCAGTCGCTGCGGACGACGAAGTCCGACTTCTGGATCAGGTTCTCCGACACCGCGGACCTGTCCAAGGCGAAGCAGATCAAGGACTGGGCCGCGCGTGGCCAGTTTGTCTACGACACGTTGCGGAAGTCGGCCGAGACGGCCCAGTCCGACGTGGTCGACGAGCTGAAGAAGCAGGGCGCGCACTACACGACGTATTGGGTGTCGAACGCGATCCTGGTCCAGGACGGGTCCGCGGATCTGGCTGCCAAGCTCGCCGCCGAACCGGCCGTCACCGAGATCCACCAGCCGGCCGAGTTCACGCTGGACAAGCCGCTCGTCACGGATCCGGCCGACGCCGCCCAGAAGGCGATGGCGGCCGCGGGCGGGCCCGAATGGGGTGTCCGCGAGATCAACGCGGACGACGTCTGGGCGACCGGTATCACCGGCCAGGGCATCACCGTCGCGAACCTGGACACCGGGGTGGACGGCGACCACGCCGCGCTCAAGTCCGCGTATCGCGGCTACGACCCGGCGACCGGGACGTTCGACAACAACTACAACTTCTTCGACGCGAACAACGCCTGCCCGAACGGTACGGCTCCGTGTGACCGCAACGGCCACGGGTCGCACACGATGGGCACGATGGTCGGTGACGACGGCGCCGGCAACCAGATCGGTGTCGCGCCCGGCGCGAAGTGGATCGCGGCCAACGGCTGCGACGCCTGTACGGACGCGACGATGATCGCCTCCGCGCAGTGGCTGCTCGCGCCGACCGCCACCGATGGCAGCGCGCCGGACCCGGCGAAGCGGCCGCAGATCATCAACAACTCGTGGGGCTCGCAGGAGCCGAGCAACGAGCCGTTCATGGAGGACATCATCGCGGCCTGGGACGCCGCGGGTATCTTCTCCGTCTGGTCCAACGGCAACGAGGGACCGCAGTGCCAGACCGCGGGGTCCCCAGGGGCCCGGACGCTCACCTACTCGGTAGGCGCCTACGCCGAAGACGGCACCATCGCAGACTTCTCGTCCCGCGGTCCCGGCCAGGACGGCGAGATCAAGCCGAACATCTCCGCGCCCGGTGTCGCCGTCCGCTCCGCTCTCGGCGACGGGACGTACGCCGCCAAGGACGGTACGTCGATGGCCGCGCCGCATGTCACGGGCGCCGTCGCGCTGCTGTGGTCCGCCGTACCTGCCCTGGTCGGCGACATCGAGAGCACTCGCGCGCTGCTCGACCAGACGGCGCACGACGTCGACGACACCACCTGTGGTGGTACCGCGGCCGACAACCCGACGTGGGGCGAGGGCAAGGTCGACGCGCTCGCGCTCGTCAACGCCGGCATCGCCGCGGGTGGCGCCGGTATGTTGACCGGGACCGTCACCAGCGCCGACGGTGCGCCGATCGCGGGTGCCACGGTGGCGGCGAAGGGTGCGCACTCGCGGAGCGTCCTGTCCGGTAAGGACGGCGCGTTCACGATGCAGCTGCTCGCGGGCCAGTACGACATCACGACCAGCGCCTTCGGCTACCTGCCGGCGTCGACGACGGCGACCGTCACGGTCGACGGCAGCACGAGCCTCAACGCGGTTCTCACCGCGGCGGCGAAGTACAGCGTGACCGGCAAGATCGTTTCGGACGACGGTACGCCGGTGCGCAACGCGGACGTGGCGGTCAAGGGCACCCCGTTGCCGGCGGTTCGTACCGGTGACGACGGCACGTTCGCGATCGCCGACGTACCGGTCGGCTCGTACACCCTTGATGTCCGGCCGAACGCCTGCTTCTCGCCGACCACCGCCGCACTCGAGGTCGATGGCGAGGAGTCGCTGACCGTTGCGGTCAAGCTCGTCGTGGACGGTCGTGGCTACACCTGCGCCGTGTCCGAGGGCGACTACCGCCGCGGTACGGACAAGGTCACCTTCACCAGCGGAGTGTGGTCCGAGGTCGCGCTGCCGTTCAAGGTCGCGCTGTACGACGGCTCGTTCGACAAGCTCAAGATCGGACTGCGGGGCATCATCACGCCGGACGAGACCGCCACTCCGGGTGGCGTCGGCCGCGCGGTCCTGCCGTTCTACACCGGACGTCCGCTCGATCTCAACGACGGCGTTTACACCGCGGCCACGAAGGTCGACGGCGAGGACGCCTTCGTGATCGAGTACCGCGACGCCACGATCACGGCTCCGGACGGTTCGGGGGTCAACGCCCGGATCAACTTCTCGGTCACCTTCACCCGCTCGGGCACGGTGATCGTCGGGTACGGCGACGGTGTCGGGACCGGCGGGCCGATCAGTGCCGGCGCCACCGCGATCACGGGGATCCAGGGCGGCGACGGGACGACCGGCATCACCTTCTCCGAGGAGGCGCCCGCGCTGCGCGCCGGGATGGTCGTCACCTACGACCTGCCGGACTTCGGCTTCTTCGACGCCACGGTCGTCGACAAGAACGACAAGTTGCCCGTCGGTGGTGCCGAGATCTCGCTCGCGAACGCCGACGGCATCGTCGAGAACTTCACCACCGATGCCACCGGTGCCTTCCACCGCCAGTTGAAGACCGGCAAGTACACGATGTCGGTCAAGGCGCCGAACTATCAGGACGGCAGCTACGACTTCACCCTCGACACGCTCTACTCGTCGGCCAAGGTCGGCGCGGAGCTGGCCACCAGTGTCGCGAACGTCGACAGCGACGGCCTCAACGCCGTACTGGGCACCGATCAGGGCGGCGTCGGCTCGCTGACGTTGACCAACTCGGGTTCGGCGCCGATGTCGTTCGAGCTCGGCGAGGCCGGCCGGCACATCGAGCTGGACCAGCCGAAGGCGGTCACCACCACGGCCAAGGGTGCGCAGACATCCATCGATTTGAAGCGCTGGAACACGGCCGCCACACCTGGGACGTACGCCGCGTCCGCTGTCGATGGGGATGGGAAGGCAACCACCAGGGACACCACCGGAATCCCGGTCGGAACGCTGTCCGGCGGTGACGTGCTGGCCAGCTTCGACCCGAACCCCGGCAAGGAAAGCGAGCCGACCGGTGTCGGGTACGACGGCAACGTCTGGGTGCACGACTACAACGCGGAGACCAACACCGCGTACACGGTGACCGGACACAAGACCGGTAAGGAGTTCCCGGCTTCGTGGAACCCCGACTACAAGGCGTTCGACCTGGCGTTCGACTCGCTCAAGGGCGACATGTGCCAACTGGAGGACAGCCCGCGGAGCTACATCCACTGCTTCGACCGGGAAACCGGGGAGAAGACCCGCGAGGTGAAGGGTGATTGGTCAGGCGTCCAGCTGACGGGTCTGGCGTACGACGCCGGCCGCGATGTGTACTACGTCGGTGGTCGTGCCAACGGTCTGATCGGAACCGTTGCCGGAACGTCGCATCCGAACGCCGGTGAACTCACATCGTTCTGTGCTCCGCCGCTGCCTCAGGTCATGGGCCTGGCCTACAACCCGACGTCCGACACCATCTGGTACACGGACCGGTCGACGTCGCGGACCCGCCTGCTGCAGGTCCGGCCGGACGACTGCACGCTGGTGAACGCCTGGTGGTTCCCGGAGCCGAAGGCCAACCAGGGTGGCGGTCTCGACACCGATGTCACCGGTGCCCTGTGGGCGGTCGACCAGATCGCGGACAAGGTGCTGCTGGTGGACGTCGAGGACGACCAGCTCACGGATCTGCCGTGGCTGAAGCTGTCCACGACCACTGGGACGCTCGCTCCGGGGCAGTCGACGACGGTGAAGGTTTCGCTGTCCAGCGATGGCATCAAGCCGGGTGTCCTCGGCGCGAACATCGTGGTGAAGTCGGACAGTGGACGGCAGTCCAAGACGTACGTACCGGTCACGCTCACGACCTCGCAGTACCAGGTCGGCGTGAACGCCGGCGGTACGTCGTCGTACACGGACAAGGACGGCTTCACCTGGTCGAAGGACCAGGCGTTCCGCAAGGACTCCTGGGGTTACCAGGGCCGGACCAAGACCGTTTCGACCAAGGGTGACGTGCAGCGGACCGACGACGACGCGCTGTTCCAGTCGCAGCGCACCACGTCGGACCAGAACCTCACCTATGTGTTCGACAAGGCGCCGAAGGGCAAGTACCTGGTCGATCTGGGCTTCGCCGAGATCGAGAAGGTGAAGCCCGGCAAGCGGGTCTTCGACGTCCTCGTCGACGGACGCGTCACGCAGTACGCCTACGACATCGCGGGCACGGTCGGATCGATGACCTCGGACGTGCACACGGCCGTGGTCGACCACGCCGGCGGACCGCTGACGGTCGAGCTCAAGGGCGCGAAGGGACAGCGGGCACCGAGTGTCGGCGCGCTGCGCGTCACGCTCGACCCCCGCGGTACCGAGGTGTTCCCGGGTCCGGACGAGCCGGTCCAGGAAGACCCGCCCGTGCAGGTCACTCCGGCCGGACGCTCCTACACGTCGAACGTGACGACAGGGCTGTACCGCCAGGGCACCACGCGAACGCCGTGGACCGGGACATTCCTGTGCGGCGTGCTGTGGTTCGGGTTCGACTTCCCGTTCTACGACACGACCTGGGACGGGGTGTGCGTGTCGCCGACCGGCATGCTCACCTTCGACCGGAACCGGTCCAGCGCGTCGAACACCAACCTCCCGACGAGTGGGCAGGGCGCCGACGCGATCTACCCGTTCTGGGACTACCTGACCGTGGACGAGTCGTCGGGGATCTACATTGGCGTGACCACGGTCGACGGTCAGCGTGCGCAGATCATCGAGTGGCGCGACGCCGTCTTCGACGAAGCACCGGATCAGCGGGTCAGTTTCTCGGTCACGCTGATCGAGGACGGGCGGATCCAGATCGGGTACGGCGCCGGGGTGGGTGGCGACAACCCGCTGACCAAGGGGTCGTCGGCAACGATCGGCCTCGAGGGCATGAACGGTGTGTCCGCCGTGGTCCACTCGTACAACACGCCGTCGCTCACCGAGGGCCTCGGCCTGGAGTACACGCTGCCGGCGTCCGGCACGCTCGAGGGGGTTGTCACCGACAAGAACGACGGCAAGCCGATCGCCGGCGCAACGGTCACGTTGACCGCTGCTGACGGTGGTAGCCGTACGGTGACCGCCAATGCGAAGGGTCTGTGGAAGGCGCAGATGCTGGTCGGCGAACACACGGTCAGTGTCTCGGCGCCCAACTATGGGACCGATACGGCCACGGTGACGGTTGGTGAGCGCGGGCAGGCACTGACGCGTGATGTTGCCCTGAGCACCGGAATCGCCAAGGTGTCCGGCGGCAAGCTGGACTGGCACCTCGGTCCGAACCAGTCGGCGAAGACCGACCTGACCGTTACCAACACGGGCTCGGCCCCGCTGTCGGTATCGGTCGCCGCGCCGAATCTTGCGTGGCTCACCCTCAGCGGTGCCGCCGCCACTGCGACTGTCGAACTCGCACCCGGCGAGGCGACCACTGTCACCGCAACGGCCGCCACGACCGGCGTGGCTCCGGGGCTGCTTACCGGCGATGTTCTGATCTCGTCGAGCGATGGACGTCACCCGACGCAGACCCTGCCCGCGACGCTGGCCGCGTCGGCGTACTGGGTCGGGATCGACGTCGGCGGCAAGGCGTCCACCGACTCCACCGGCTTCGCCTGGTCCGCGGACAAGCCGCTGTCCGGCAATTCATGGGGTTACGTCGGCGGAACGGTGAAGACCACGCCCGCGGGTATCGCGGGCACCGGCGACGAGCAGCTGTTCCGCACCCAGCGGACCGGCAAGACGTTCTCGTACGTGTTCAAGAACGCCCCCGCCGGCACGTACGTCGTCGAACTCGGATTCGCCGAATTCGACAACGTCAAACCCGGAGCGCGGACGTTCGACGTCCTCGCCGGAAACGACGTGGTGCTCTACGACCACGACGTACAGTCCGACGCCGGCCGACTCACTGCCGACAAGCACACCGCCAAGGTCAAACACACCGGCGGAGACCTCACGGTCAAGGTCATCGGCAACACCGGCGCCCGCGACCCGATCCTCAACACCCTGAAGGTCCTGGAGGACCCACACCAGTAGACCGACGGCCCCGTCACCTACCCGGGTGACGGGGCCGCCGTTGTCGAGCCGCCGCGTGACCTCACGCCAGCGGATATCCGGCTCTTGTGACCGATCCGTGGGTGGGTCTGGGTGACCGAGTCAGCGCCCGGACTGGACGACCCTCGCGTCCCCGCACGCGCGCGTCCCCTCACCCAACTACAGCCTCGCTGTCTCCGCCCACAGC
>NZ_JBEZFT010000129.1:0-13815 GCF_040649595.1 Kribbella sp. NPDC048915
GTGGGTTCCTGACCCCTGTGAAGGGTACGGAACCCACAACACCGTGGGTGAACCCACCGTGCGGCGGAAACTTAAGACTCCTTCCACCGCGGACCGGCGTACGGGTGGACGCCCCCGCGCGGGTATCGGCTCGTACCAGGTTGGCCGCGCCGGTCGTCGTGCCGGGCTGAAGACGGAAGCTTGCACAGGTTGTGGTGACTGTGGACTGGTTATTGCTTGTCCACCGTCCCGGGCGGGGGTGCACGGTCAGGCACCTCTGTGCGCGGCTACCCGGCCTCGGATATTCAAGGTTGACTAGTCAAAGTTGATTAGTCAGACTGGCACGCATGATGATCGAAGCGCGCGGGCTCGCGCGGACGTTCAAGACCAAGCGCGGACCGGTGCAGGCCGTCCAGGGGGTCGATCTCGACGTGGCGGACGGCGAGATCGTCGGCTTCCTGGGGCCGAACGGGGCCGGCAAGACCACCACGATGCGGATGCTGGCGACCCTGATCCAGCCGACCGCCGGTATCGCGACCGTGGCCGGGTGTGACCTCGCGCAGGATCCGGTCGGTGTCCGTCGCCGGATCGGGTACGTACCGCAAAGCGGCTCCACACTGCCCGAGGCGATCGCCGGTGACGAGGTCGTCGATCACGCCCGGCTGTACGGCGTACCGAAGGCGAAGGCCGCCGCCGACGGGCAGCGCCTGTTCGAGGAACTCGACCTGCCCGGCCTGTGGCGCCGCCAATGCAAGACGCTGTCCGGCGGTCAGCGCCGGCGGCTGGACATCGTGATGGGCCTGATCCACAACCCGAAGCTGATCTTCCTGGACGAGCCGACCACAGGCCTCGACCCGCAGGCGCGGGCCAACCTGTGGGATCACATCCGCGGTCTGCGCGACCGCGGCGCGACCATCTTCCTGACCACGCATTATCTCGACGAGGCCGACGCGCTGTGCGACCGGATCCTGGTCATCGACCACGGCCGGATCGTCGCGTCCGGTACGCCGGAGGACCTCAAGCAGCAGGTCTCCGGGGACGCCGTCCGGCTCAGCCTCGCCGACGCCGCGCAGGCGCCCGCGGTGATGAAGATCGCCGCTGAGCTCGACGGCGCGGTCGATGTCACCACCGAACACGACGTGGTCGGCTTCCGGATTCCCCGCGGCGGCGCCGTACTTCCGTCGCTGCTCCGCCAGATCGATGCCCAGGGCATCGAGTTGCACGGTGTCGAGGTGCATCGGCCGACGCTCGACGACGTGTTCCTGACCATGACCGGCCGCTCACTGCGCGACGAGCGCCCGGCCCCACAGCAGACCGACCCGGAGCAACCGAAGGAGGCCGCGGCGTGACCGTCCTGCGGGATACCTGGATCGTCTTCCACCGGCAGCTGCGGCTGTCGCTGCGCAACCCGATGTGGTCGATCCTGATGCTCAGCCAGCCGTTGATGTACCTGTTCCTGTTCGGCCCGCTCCTGAAGCCGCTGGCCGCTCAGATCAGCCAAGGCACCACCACGAACGCCTACCAGGTGTTCATCCCCGGCCTGATCGTGCAGCTCGGCATCTTCGGCGCGATGTTCGTCGGGTTCGGGCTGATCGCGGAGTACCGCGCCGGCGTGATCGAGGCCGACCGCGTCACCCCGGCGTCCCGCATCGCCTTGATGGCCGGGCGTGTCCTGCGCGACGTCGTCGTGCTGGTCGTGCAGTCGGTGCTGCTCCTGCTCGCCGCTCTCCCGCTCGGTCTCCGGGCCCCGTGGGACGGCGTACTGCTGTCGCTGGTGATCGTCGCGCTGCTCGGCGCCACGTTCGCCGCACTGTCGTACTCGGTCGCGCTCATCACCCGCAGCGAGGACGCCCTCGCGCCGATGCTGAACGGGATCTCGATGCCGCTCCTGCTGCTGTCGGGCATCCTGCTCCCGATGCAGATCGGCCCGACCTGGCTGCAACGCCTGTCCGACATCAGCCCGCTGAAACACGTCGTCACCGGCGTCCGCGCCCTGTTCCGCGGCGACATCACCAGCTCGTCGTCGCTATGGGGCCTGTTCTGGGTGGTACTGCTGACCGTCGTCGGCCTCGCGGTCGGCGCCCGGACCTTCCGCAAGGAATCGTCGTGAGCGTTACAGCTGGTTGAGGGCCGCGACCAGTGCCTCACCGGTCGGCCGATGACTGTCGCGGGCGACCTGGACCTCGACGACGTCCAGCCCGGCGATGGTCGGCGTCAGCGCGGCACGGAGCTCGTCGGCGGTCCGGACCAGCCTGTACGGCGTACCGGTCGCGGCGCACAGTGCGCCGAGGTCGACGTTGTGCGGCGTACCGAAGACGCGCTCGAAGTGGGTCGCGTGGTCCGGATCGCCCTGCTCGAGGGTGGCGAAGATGCCGCCGCCGTTGTCGTTCACGACCACGATTCGCAGGTCGGGCCGGGCCTCGTCCGGCCCGATCACGAGGCCGTTGGCGTCGTGCAGGAAGGCGAGGTCGCCGATCAGGGCGTACGTCGGACCGGCGTTGGCGAGCGCAGCGCCGACCGCGGTCGAGATCGTGCCGTCGATGCCGGCCAGGCCGCGGTTGGCGATCGTCCGGATCGGGACGACCGGGGCGAGGTCGAGGTCGCGGACCGGGTTCGAGGAGGCGACCACGAGCATGCCGTCGGCACCGGCCGCCTCGCCGACGAGTGCCGCGACGCGCGGTCCGCTCAGCCCGTCCGCCAGCACCTTGTCGATCGCCGGGCGGGCGAGCTGGTCGGCTTGCTGCCAGCGCGCGAGCCAGTCGGACGTGTCCGGGGCGGTCACCTCCAGACCGGTCACCACCGCGCGGGCCCGGCGCGCCGGATCCGGCCACAGACCGGTCGGCGACACCACGATCACCTCGATGTCGGGCCGGGCGAGCAGCTTCGAGATCGGCCGTGACAACGTGGGATGCCCGAAGACCAGGACGCGCTCGATCTCGTCGGCGAGCGGGTTCGCCTGCAGCAACAACCGGTACGCCGCAACGACTGCCGGACCGGTCCGCGCCCGGCTCGACGGCTCGGCGAACAGCGGCCACCGGCCCGACTCGGCCGCCAGCCGCGCCGCCTGGGATGCACCGTCGCCGGCCACGACGACGGTCTTCGGCCCGGGCGACACAGCGGTCACCTGCGTGTTCGCGGCGTGCACCGCGGTCCACGGCCCAGTGCTGCGCCCCTCCAGCGGCTCCGGCCACTCCGGACCCTCAGTGGGGACAAGCGGCTCGGCGAGCGGACAGTTGAGCTGCACGGGCCCCGGGTCGGCGGAGCGGGCGCCGACTGCCTTCGCCACGGCGCGGGCGATCTGCGAGCGCCAGTACGCGACCTGGCCGACCTCGCGCACCGGCGTCCCCATCTCGTGGAACAGACGGACCGCGGAGCCGAACACCTTGATCTGGTCGGTCGTCTGGTTCGCACCGCTGCCCCGCAGGGCCGGTGGCCGGTCGGCGCTCAGCACGATGAGCGGGAGGCCGCTGTGCGACGCCTCCAGCACAGCCGGGTGCAGGTTGGCCACCGCAGTACCCGACGTGGTCACCACGGGCACCGGTAGCCCACTCCCCCGCATCAGCCCGATCGCCAGGAACCCCGCCGTACGCTCGTCGATCCGGACGTGCAGCCGCAGCCGCCCGGACCGGTCGGCTTCCGCGAGCGCCAGCGCCAGCGGCGCGCTCCGGGAGCCAGGAGACACCACTGCCTCACGGACGCCGCAGCGGATCAGCTCGTCGACCACAACAGTCGCAAACGCCGTGGACGGGTTCATCCGGCACTCCTTACTCGGGAGAGGCGCTCTTCCCACACCCTCGTCCGTTCCGCGTCCGCACGCGCGGCCTCCAGCAGCTGCGGATCCGGTACGACGGTACGCACCGGCAGGAACCCTTCGACGGGTAGCAGCGGTTCGGCGACCACTTCACGAGTGAACATCGACACCGTGGCCAGGCCACACGCGTAGGGCAGCTCCGGCAGCGCGGCCGCCAGTGCGACGCCTGCCGCGATGCCTATGGAGGTTTCCAGCGCGGACGACACCACTACGGGCAGTCCGATCTGCTCAGCGATGTCCAGGCACGCTCTGACGCCACCTATTGGTTGCACCTTGAGTACGGCGATGTCGGCCGCGTCGAGCTTCTTGACCTTGAGCGGGTCCTCGGCCCGCCGGATCGACTCGTCGGCCGCTATTGGGACGTCGGTACGTCGCCTGAGGTCCGCCAGCTCTTCCACGGTGGCACAGGGCTGCTCGACGTACTCCAGGTCGAATCGCTGCAGTTGCTCGAGGTTGCGTACGGCCTGGTCGACGGACCAGAGCCCGTTGGCATCGATGCGGACCTGTCCGTTGCCGATGGCATCACGTACTGCCTCGATGCGCTCCAGGTCGTCCCGGAGCGTTTGGCCCGGCTCGGCCACCTTCACCTTCGCCGTACTGCAGCCTGATGCTCTGACGAGGCTCGCGGCCTTTTCGGGACCTATGGCCGGGACTGTGCAGTTGACCGGCACTCGGTCGCGCACCGGTGCCGGCCAGCCGTCCTCGGCGGCTTCACGAGCAGCCTGCAGCCAAGACACGCAAGTGGCGTCGTCGTAGTCCAGGAACGGACTCCACTCGGCCCAGCCGGCAGGGCCCTCGAACAGCATGCCCTCACGCGTCGTGATGCCACGGAACTTGTTCTTGAGGCCGATCGAGTACGTGATCACCGCACGCCCTCCAGCAACCGCTGCCGGTCCACCTTGCCCGAGGCAAGCATCGGCAACTCCGGGAGGCTGGTGACCTCCTGCGGGGCCCATGCCCGCGGCAACGTCTCGGACACGAAGTCGCGCAGCTCCTCACGTCCTGGCTCACGGTCGGCGTTGGCGACCACGAAGGCCACCACCTTGGTACCCCACTCGTCGTCCGGTGCGCCGAGTACGACCGCGTCGCGCACGTCCGGATGCTCAAGCAGCCGCGCCTGCACGGTGGTCAGGGTGACGTTCACCCCGCCGGAGATCACCACGTCGTCCACGCGGCCGATCACGCGCAGCCGTCCGTCGACGAACTCTCCACGGTCCTGCGTACGGAACCAGCCGTCCCGCAGCACCTCGGCGGTCAGGTCCGGGCGGAGACGGTACCCGGAGAAGAGTGTGCTGCCCTTGATCATGATGCGGCCCTCGTCCAGGTCCACCGTCGTACCGTCGAGCGGCACACCGGCATACACACAGCCGCTCCCGGTCTCGGTCATGCCGTACGCCGGGATCGCGTGGACGCCGGCCTCCTGCGCGCGATCCTTCAGCGACTGGGGTGTGGAGGCACCGCCGATGATGATCGCGTCGAACTCACGCAGAGCATCCGGATCGGTGTCGAGGTAACGGGCCAACTGGGTCGGGACCATCGCCGTGTAGCGCCGTACGCCGGTCAACTGGCGCGCTGCCTCGGTGAAGCTGCCGTTGGCGATGACTGGTGTCGTACCGGCGACGAGTGAGCGGGTGAGGATCTGCAGGCCGCCGACGAAGTACGGCTTCATCGGCAGCAGCCACTGGCCCGGACCGCCGAGCCGGTCGTGAGTTGCTTCGGCCGACGCGATCAAGGCGTCACGTGAGAGCAGTACGCCTTTGGGCTCGCCGGACGAGCCGGACGTGGTCAGCACCACGGCGGCGCCGTCCTCCAGCGGTGCATCGGGTTGCGCGGCCTGGTGCACGCGCGCCGCCTCGGCTGCGTCCTCCGGCACCGGCGCGAACGGCGTACCGCTGCCGTCCAGCACCTCGGCGAGCGCCGCCAACACCCCGTCCGGCGTCCCCGGAACCAGCCGCAACCTAGTCATGACACTGACGAGCGTACGGCCAGTACGCCGCGTGGTGGCGCCGGACCCCGCGGGCGCGAGAGCGATGCCACACCCCGGCCCGGCTCCGGTACTGCGCCGTACGGCTGACACAATCGACGGTCATGGCCACCCCTGCCCAGTGGATCGAAGGTGCCCGCCCGCGGACCCTGCCCGCGGCGATCGCTCCCGTGCTCGTCGGCACCGGCGCGGCGGCGTACCTGGACGGCTTCGTCTGGTGGAAGGCGCTGCTCGCCCTCGGGGTCGCGCTGGCGCTGCAGATCGGCGTCAACTACGCCAACGACTACAGCGACGGCATCCGCGGTACCGACGAGAACCGGGTCGGCCCGCTACGCCTGGTGGGGTCGAAGGTCGCCACGCCGCGCGCTGTGAAGACCGCTGCGTTCACCTGCTTCGGCGTCGGCGCAGTACTAGGTGTGGTGCTGTGCGCTACCACCACCTGGTGGCTTCTGCTCGCCGGTGCCGCGTCGCTGCTCGGTGCGTGGTTCTACACCGGCGGCAAGCGGCCGTACGGGTACCGCGCGCTCGGTGAAGTCAGCGTGTTCCTGTTCTTCGGGCTGGTCGCCGTGCTCGGTACGACGTACGTCCAGGCTGAGACGCTGAGCTGGACGGCCGTCGCCGGGGCTGTGTCGGTCGGGGCGATCGCCTGCGCGCTGCTGGTCGCGAACAACCTCCGCGACATCCCCACGGACACCGAGACCGGCAAGCGCACGCTGGCAGTCGTGCTGGGCGCCGCCCTCTCCCGCCGCTTCTACGCCGCGCTCCTGGCCCTCGCGTTCCTCCTGGCCGCAGTCTCCGTCCTGGCCACCCCGTGGACCCTCCTGGCCTTCATCGCCCTCCCCCTGGCGATCAAGTCCACCCGAATAATCCTGAGCGACGCGGTCGGACCTGCCCTCATCCCGGTCCTCAAGTACACCGGCCTCACCGAACTCCTCTACGCCATCGGCCTCGCAGTAGGCCTCGCCTTGGGATCCCGATGACACTGCCCACCCCCACGCTGCGCACGGATCGCTTGCGACTGCGTCCCTTCGCGGAGGCGGACGGGGACGATCTCTACGCGATGCACAGCGACACCTTCGTGATGCGCTACTGGGACGCACCGCCGTGGGCGGGGCCGGAGCGCGTCGAGCGGTTCTTGGCGGGGTGCCGCCAGATGGCGGAGGAAGGCACCGGAGCTCGGCTGGCTGTCGAGCGGGACGGGGCGTTCCTCGGGTGGTGCAGCCTGACGCAGTGGAATCCGGCGTACCGGAGTGCGTCGCTGGGCTACTGCTACAACGAGAAGGCCTGGGGCCACGGGTACGCCACCGAAGCCGCGCGCGCCGTACTGACCTGGGCGTTCGACACCCTCGACCTCAACCGCGTCCAGGCCGAGGCCGACACCCGCAACATCGCCTCCGCCCGCGTCCTGGAGAAACTCGGCTTCCAGCGCGAAGGCACCCTCCGCGAGGACTGCGTCGTCAACGGCGACGTCTCCGACTCCTGGGTCTACGGCCTCCTCCGCCGCGAGTGGCCCGCCTGATCCTTACCGGGCCGTGTGTGTTTGGGGAGTTCTCCTCGTCGTTTCAGGTGCGCTGCACTCCCCAGTCGCAGCTTGTGGGGGGAGGGTTAGGTGGGTTCGGTCCAGTGGCCGGTGGTGGCGAAGGTTTCGAGGGTGGTGGTGTACGGCGTGATGTCGATGCCGGCCGTCCGCAACCACGTGTCGTCGTAGTACGTGTTGCCGTACCGCTCGCCGCTGTCGCACAGCAAGGTGACGATGCTGCCGCGGGTGCCGGTACGGCGCATCTCGGCGGCCAACCGGAGCGCACCCCACAGATTCGTACCGGTGGAACCGCCGACGAGCCGCCCGGTGACACGGGAGCAGAATCGCATCGCGGCGATCGACGCGGCGTCCGGGACCGAGATCATCCGGTCGACCACGCCGAGCACGAACGACGGCTCGACCCGAGGCCGGCCGATGCCCTCGATCCGGGACGGCCGACCGGTGGAGAACTCGTCGTCACCGGCCTCGAACGCGGGGAAGAACGCCGAGTTCTCCGGGTCCACCACCGCGACCGACGTGTCGTGCCGCTGGTAGCGCACGTATCGCCCGATCGTGGCCGACGTACCGCCGGTGCCCGCGCCGACCACGATCCAGGTCGGCACCGGGTGCTGTTCGAGGGACATCTGGTCGAAGATCGACTCGGCGATGTTGTTGTTGCCCCGCCAGTCCGTCGCACGCTCGGCGTACGTGAACTGGTCCATGTAGTGGCCGCCGGTCTCCTCGGCCAGCCGCTTGGCCTCGCCGTAGATCTGGCCGGAGCGCTCCACGAAGTGACAGCGGCCACCGTAGAACTCGATCAGCTCGACCTTCTCCGGGCTGGTCGAGCGTGGCATCACGGCCACGAACGGCAGCCCGAGCAGCCGGGCGAAGTACGCCTCGCTGACCGCGGTGGACCCGCTGGACGCCTCGATCACCGTGGTGCCCTCGTGGATCCAGCCGTTGCACAGCGCGTACAGGAACAGGGACCGGGCCAGCCGGTGCTTGAGCGAGCCGGTGGGGTGCACGGACTCGTCCTTCAGGTACAGGTCGACGCCGAACGCCTCCGGCATCGGGAACACGTGCAGGTGCGTGTCGGCGCTCCGGTTGGCGTCGGCGTCCACGATCCGGATCGCCTCGGAGACCCACGCCCGCGCCTTCTCGTCCCGCCGGTCGACCTCGCGGCACACCCCGTCTGCCTCACTCATGCGGGTCAGGCTAGGACGTTCGGCGCGATTTGAGTATTCCTACGCTCCGCAACCGGCGTGCCGAACCGCGAGGATCGATCGCATGACCGAACTCCGGACCCGGTACGACGAGGAGCGCCGCCGATGATCCCGCTCGGAGCGATCCACTTCTCGCCCGCCGAGGTGGCAATGATCCTGGCGATCGTCGTCGCCGGGGCGATCGTCTTCGCGCTCCCGGCAACCCTCACGCTGGCCTGGATCGGCCACCGCCGCGCCGACCGGCACCCTGGGGCGGCCGCGTTCTGGTACTGGCTCGCCGGTACGGGACTGTCACTCGCGACGACCGGGCTGGCGGCACAGCAGGACCTCGGCTGGTGGGCGGTGCCGCTCGGGTGGGTACCGACGCTGCTGGTCGCGGCCCTGCTCAACCCCCGCTGGCCCCGCCGGAGAGCTAGGTTGGGAGCAACGACCACCGGGCAGCAGAGGGAACGATGAGCGACAGCACCGACCGGCCGGCGCGGCAGCGGGTGACCCTGACCGACATCAGCTCGCGGGCGTGGGAGCACCCCGCAGACCGGGGCGCGCTGGTCGCGCTGCGGCAGCTGAAGGGCTTCGACTACGTCTTGCGCAAGATGTCCGGGATGATCAACGAGCGGGCCTTCCGGCTGCAGTTCCTCGGCGGGGCGATCCGGGTCGACGAGCGCCAGTTCCCGACCGTGCACCGGCTCTTCACCGAGGCCGGATCGACGCTCGACGTCCGCCGGCTGCCCGAGCTGTACGTCACCAACAGCCCGATCTGGAACGCGGTCACGATCGGCATGGACAAGCCGTTCATCGTGGTGAACAGCGCCCTCGTGCAGGGCCTGGACGAGGAGGAGCTGCGGTTCGTCCTCGGCCACGAGCTGGGCCATGCCCAGAGCGGCCACGCCCTGTACCAGTCGCTGCTGCTGTGGTTGATGCGCCTCACCGGGGCCGTCGGCTGGATGCCGATCGGTGCGCTGGGTCTGCGCGCGATCATCGCCGCCCTGCACGAGTGGTCCCGCAAGGCGGAACTGTCCGGGGACCGGGCCGGGTTGCTCGCGGTCCAGGACCCGGCGGTCGCGCTGCGCGTCCAGATGAAGCTCGCCAGCGGCGGTCAGCTCGGCGAACTCGACACCACCGCGTTCCTTGCCCAGGGCACGGAGTACGAGAGCGCCGGCGACCTGCGCGACAGCGTGCTGAAGCTGCTGCTGCTGGAGGCGCAGTCGCACCCGATGGCCGTGATCCGCGCGCACGAGCTGCGCCGCTGGGTCGACGAGGGCGAGTACACGACGATCGTCTCCGGCGACTACCCGAAGCGCCAGGACGACGCCGACGCGTCGATCTCGCAGGAGGCGAAGAACGCCGCCAAGTCCTACACCGACGCGTTCAACCGCTCCCAGGACCCGCTGGCCAAGTTCCTGCGCGATCTCGGCGACGGGCTCGGCGGCGTCCGCGACTGGGTGTCGTCGCGGTTCCCACCCCGCAGCTGAGCAACGAAACCCGTTCGCGCGCAGGCCCCGGCGCGAGGCATCCTGTCGGCTGTGATCGACGTACGAGACATCGGCCCGGACGACTGGCAGGTGTGGCGCGACCTGCGTCTCGCCGCGCTGAAGGAGGCGCCGTACGCCTTCGGTTCGCAGTACGCGGACTGGGTGGACGCGCCCGAGGAACGCTGGCGCGAGCGACTGTCCGTGCCCGGCACCTGCCAGGTGATCGCGTCGATCGACGGTACGCCGATGGGCATGGCCGGCGGCTTCCCGACCGAGCACGGGCCTGAGCTGGTGTCGATGTGGGTCGCGCCCGAGGGGCGCGGCCGGGGCGTCGGCGACGCGCTGATGACCGCGGTCGAGGAGTGGGCCCGCGGCACCGGCGCCACCACGCTGCGACTTTCAGTTGCGCCAGGCAACGATCCGGCGCACGACCTGTACCTGCGCCACGGGTACGTCGACACCGACGAGCTCGGCGACCTGATGCCGGACGGTGTCCGCCGCGAACTGGTCATGCGCAAACACCTCTGAGACAGCCCGGAGGCAAGACGAGGGGCCCGCCTCCCCCTCCCGGAAGCGGGCCCCTCGGACTCGTGCTGTCGATCAGCCCATGTGGACCGTGGTCTGGCCGTCGGTGGCCAGGTCCTTGTGCTTGATCGACAGGCCGATCAGCGTGACGACGGCCGCGCCGAGCGCCAGGAACGCCGACCAGATGAACGCCCGGGTGAAGCCGTGCGTCGTGGCGACCGCCGTGAGCTGCTGCTTCAGCTGCTCGAGCTGCTCCGGCGACTGGCCGGACTGCGCCGCCTTCTGCAGCTCCGGCGCCAGCTCGGTGAACCGGTCCTTGATCGCGTTGGTGGAGATCGTGCCCAGCAGCGCCAGGCCGACCGCACCACCGATCTGCTGCACGGTGTTCAGCACCGCGGAGCCGACCCCGGAGTCCTCGGCCGCGACGCCGCTGACCGCGGTCAGCGTGAGCGGGACGAAGATCAGGCCCATACCGAACGCCAGCACCAGGATGTACGGCAGCAGGTGCGTCAGGTACGACGAGTCGATCTCGAGCCGGCTGAACCCGAACATACCGGCCGCGACGAACACGCCACCGGCGCCGGAGATCCACCGCGGGTCGACCCGCGCCACCAGCGTCGACGCGACCTGCGCCGCGATCACGATGCCCGCGCTGAACGGCAGGAACGACAGACCGGTCTTGATCGCGCTGTACCCCATGATCGACTGCACGAAGATGCCCAGGAAGTAGAACATCGAGAACATCGCCGCACCGACCACGAGCATCACGAAGAAGCTCACGCCGCGGGTCCGGTTCGCGAGGATCCGGAACGGCATCAGCGCGTGCCGCGACCGCGCCTCGATCGTCAGGAACAGGCCGAGCAGCGCCAGACCGGCGAAGATGAAGATCAGCGTCCAGGTGTCGCCCCAGCCGTCGGTGGCGGCGTGCGTCAGGCCGTAGACCAGCGAGGTCAGACCGACGGTGCCGGTGATCGCACCGGGCAGGTCGAACTTGCCGGTCTGCCGCTCCGACTCACCCAGGAAGCGGAACGCGAGGACGGCGACCAGCAGGCCGATCGGCGTGTTGATGAAGAACGTCCAGCGCCAGTCCGCCTCGGTCAGCGCACCGCCGAGAATCAGACCGATCGCGGCGCCGGCCCCGGACATCGCGGCGTACACGGCCATCGCGCGGTTGCGCTCCTTGCCGGCCGGGAACGTCGTGGTGATCAGCGCCAGTGCGTTCGGTGAGGCGGCCGCGGCCGCGACCCCCTGCGCGATCCGGCTGGCCAGCAGCACGCCCTCGCTCTGCGCGATACCGCCGACGAACGACGCCAGACCGAACAGCACGACACCGAACACGAACACCTTGCGGCGCCCGACGATGTCACCGATCCGGCCGCCGAGCAGCAGCAGACCGCCGAAGGCCAGCGCGTACGCGTTGACCACCCACGGCAGCGTCGCGTCGCTGAAGCCGAGCTCGCCCTTGATGTGCGGCAGCGCGATGTTCACGATCGTGCCGTCCAGCACCACCATCAACTGCGCCATCGAGATCAGCGCGAGTGCGATCCCGAGATTGCGGTGGCCGTGCCCCTTCGGCTCGGCCGTCGTCACTGCGCCGGTCGGCCGGTCCGGCCGATCGGCGTCGATGACTTCTTCGGACATGTGAATTTTCCCCTCTTGGGCAGACAGTGCCTCTGGAACGTGCGGTTTGCCGCGGACCGGCCCCGCACCGGTCAGCTCACCTGCGACCCCCGCGCCGCAGGCAGGATCACGTGGTCGATCACGCGGAGGATCAGGTCGTCGGTGGGCGCCACGCCGAGGATGTAGGCGTGGTGGATGATGACCGCCGGCAACGTCACCGCGAGCAGCGCGACGTCGACGTCGGGCCCGATCTCGCCACGCTCGACAGCCCGCTGGTACACCTGGCTGGTCAGCGCGTTCCGCGGAGCCAGGAAGCGCTCGCGGAAGGCCTTCTGCAGGTCCTCGTCGCGGTGCAGCGCGGTGAGCAGCCCGGCGACCACCGACATCGGCAGCTCGTCGGTGAAACCTCCGTCACCGCAGGCCAGGGCGATCAGGTCACCGCGCAGGCTGCCGGTGTCGACGGCCTCCGGCATCGCGCAGCCCTTGGCCCGGCTGATCGCGTCGACGACCAGCTCCGCCTTGGTGGACCAGCGCCGGTACAGCGTCGCCTTGCTGGCCTTCGCCGCGGTCGCGACCGCGTCCATGGTCAGCCGGTCGTAGCCGAGCTCGGCCACCGTCGCCACGGTCGCGTCGAGGATCTCCTCCTCCCGGCCGCCTTCGACCCGAGGCCGCTGACGCGCGCCCACCATCTCCACCTGAAATCACCTTGTGTAGTCGTCAGATCACGGATAGAACGAAACGGTTTCGTTTCATCCATCACGGTACGACTCATGTGAAGGAACGCACAAATGATTTACGGCAAGTTCTGCTCGTGGCGTACGTCACTCTCCGTACCAGTGCCCACGCTGGTACGCCGCCGTACGACAAGCCGGCGTACTACACCAAGATCGACGACCGGAGCTCCCGCGCCCGGCACCGCGAGGTCGTCGCGTGATGGCAAACGGCTCGGCCACCACACCCACCGAGTCGTGAACATCGGCTGCCTGGAGCGGGTTGCTCGCGGGTGAGCTGAACGCTCGCGGCCGAGAACGGCTCTTCCTCGACGTGGGTGTTTCCCCCACACTCGACGCCCCACCAAGCCAAGCCCCACCCTCGACGCACCGTGGGTTCACCCACCGTGTTGTGGGTTCCCAACCCGTGTGAACGGTGAGGAACCCACAACACCGTGGGTCAACCCACCTTGTTGGGGTCGACCGCTGCTCGTGCTGTACGTGCCGCTGCGAACGTCCGCGCCAACCGCCGCGACCTGCACCCAAGCCTCGCCCCAACCCTCGCCCCAACCCTCGGCGACCCGGACTCGCTGGGAAACAAATGTGCACCTGATGACGAAAAGGTTCCCAGCGAGCGGCTGGCCGAGGCGACCCCCACACCGAGTCGCGGAAACGGCTCCGCCCCCACCCACCGAGTCGCGGAAACGGCTCCGCCTGCTCACATCGAGTCGTGGAAACGGCTCTGCCCGCTCACATCGAGTCGTGGAAAACGGCTCCCGAACCACTCGTCGAGTCGTGAAGTTTGGCTGCCGGCCACTGCCATTCCCCACGACTCGGCGACCACCACGCCGAGCCCGCGGGCGAACCGACGATGAGCCAGACGCCGTCCAGCACCACCCGCCACTCGACACGGCGTGGGTTCACCCACAGCGTTGTGGGTTCCTGACCCGTGTGAACGGTCAGGAACCCACA
>NZ_JBEZFT010000130.1:0-13616 GCF_040649595.1 Kribbella sp. NPDC048915
GAGGCGAGACGAGGCGGGCAAAGCGAGGCGGGGCGGGGCGGGGCGGGGCGGGGCGGGGCGGGGCGGGGCGGGGCGGGGCGGGCAAGGGAAACGGGCTGGGAGCGGGCGAGGGGATTGGTGAGTGGGCGGGAGAAACGGCAAGAGGTCCCGGGGAGACCGGGACCTCCTGGGGCAGCAGATCTCGCTCGCGATCGCGGGCAAGATCTCGTCATGGCTTGGGTGGGGTTACCAGATGCGGACTCGGGACTCCGGGGGTAGCCACATGGCGTCGGAGTCTGTTGTTTTGAACGTGTCGTGGAAGGCGTCGATGTTCTTCACGACTGCGTTGCAGCGGAACTCGGGCGGCGAGTGGGGGTCGATCGCGAGGCGGCGGGCGGCTTCTTCGGGGCGGGTCTTGGTGGCCCAGGCATGGGCCCAGGCGGCGAAGAAGCGTTCGGCGCCGGCTTGGAGTTCTTGGTCGGTTTCGGTGCCCTTCAGCGACAGCTGGTAGGCGACGTACGCGATCGACAGTCCGCCGAGGTCGCCGATGTTCTCGCCGAGGGTGAGTTTGCCGTTCACCTTCTGGCCGGGGGTTTCGGCGGGCTCGAGGGCGTCGTACTGCGCGACGAGTTTGTCGGTGCGCTGCTCGAAGGCGGCGCGGTCCTCGTCGGTCCACCAGTCGTTGAGGTTTCCGGCGCCGTCGTACCGCGAACCCTGGTCGTCGAAGCCGTGGCCGATCTCGTGTCCGATCACCGCGCCGATCGCGCCGTAGTTGGTGGCGTCGTCGGCGGTGAGGTCGAAGAACGGCGGTTGCAGGATGCCGGCCGGGAAGACGATCTCGTTCATCCGCGGGTTGTAGTACGCGTTCACCGTCTGGGGCGTCATGTGCCACTCCGCCCGGTTCACCGGCTTGCCCAGCTTGGCCAGGTCACGGGCGGTTTCCACCGCGACCGAGCGGCGGACGTTGCCGAACAGGTCGGTCGGGTCGATCTCGAGCGCGGAGTAGTCCTTCCACTCGTCGGGATACCCGATCTTCGGCACGAAGGTGCCGAGCTTCTCGAGCGCGCGCTGCTTGGTCTCCGGACCCATCCAGTCCAGCGCCTCGATCCGCTGCCGGTAGGCGGCGACCAGGTTCTGCACGAGGTCGGTCATCCGGGCCTTGGCGTCCGGCGGGAAGTGCTCCTCGACGTACAGCTTGCCGAGCGCCTCACCGAGCGCCGACTCGACGGCGCCGACCGCGCGCTTCCACCGCTCGCGCAGCTCCGGCGCGCCGGTCAGGGTTTTGCCGTAGAAGGCGAAGTTCTCGTCGACGAAGGCCTGGCTCAGCAGCGGCGCGGCGTTGTGCACGATGCGCCAGCCCAGCCACTCCTTCCACAGGTCGAGGTCGACCTCCTGCAGGGCAACCGCGGCCGCGGTCAGGTAGTCGGGCTCGCGGACGACGACCTGCGCGAACGCGCTCTCCGGCACACCGGCGCCGGCCAGCCACGCCGACCAGTCGAAGCCCGGCATCAGCTCCTCGAGGCCGGCCCGGTCGAGCTTGTTGTAGGTCAGCTGGACGTCGCGGTCCTTCACCCGGTCCCAGTGCGAGCCGGCCAGGCGGGTCTCGAGCTCCATGATCCGAGCGGCGGCGCCGGTCGCGTCGGACAGCCCGGCGAGCTCCAGCATCGTCGCCACGTGGGTGACGAACGCGGACCGCACCTCGGCGAAGTTGTCCTCGCGGTAGTACGACTCGTCGGGCAAGCTCAGGCCGCCCTGGGTGAGGTGCACGATGTACTCGTCGGACTTCTTCGCGTCGGCGTCGATCCAGTAGTGAAAGACCCCCGGCACGCCCTGCAGCTCAAGCTTCCCGAGAACGGACACCAGGCCCGCGACGTCGGTCACGCCCGCGACCAGGCCGAGCTGCTCCGCGATCGGCTCGGCGCCGCGGCGCTCGATCGTCTCGGTGTCCATGAAGCTGGTGTAGAGGTCGGCGATCTTCCGCGGCTCGCTGCCTTCCGGATGGCCGGCCGCGACGGTCTTCTCGACGATCGCGCGCACGTCTTGCTCGGCGGTGTCCCAGAGTGCGTGGAACGCGCCGTAGATCGCCTTGTCGGCGGGAATCTCGTGCTCCGCGAGCCACGTCCCGTTCACGAATCGGTACAGATCGTCCTGTGGGCGAACCGTCGCCGAATCGTCGATTCCTGCTGTCATCCTGACCCCTTGTCCCAAGTCTGAGTTGCTGCCAGCGAACATACCCGGTTCGGGTCGTCGCCGGTTTGAACTATCCACAGGACCGTCACGTTCTGAGAGGTAAGGACCACGGATCAGGAGGACCCGCCAATGTCACACCTCGTCCGCCGTCGGACCGCGCTCGCCGGCGTGCCCGCCGTACTGCTGGGTGCCGCGACCGCATCGACCGCCACCGCAGCTACCGCGGCCGCATCGACCGCCACCGCCGGCCCGCGCTTCCCCGCCAGGTTCGAACTGCCGGACGGCTTCCAGCCCGAAGGCATCGCGATCGCCCGCGGCCGGGCGTACTTCGGTTCGCGCGCCGACGGCGACATCTACGCGGCCGACCTGCGCACCGGTCAGGGCCGAATCATCAGCCAAGGCCCGGGCACCGGCTCGCTCGGGATGAAGGTCGACCCGTTCGGCCGCCTGTTCGTCGCCGGCGCGGCCGGTGGGAACGGCCGGTTGATCGACACCCGCACCGGCGCGGCGCTGGCGAGCTACACGTTCACCACTGCGACGCCGACGTTCGTCAACGACGTCATCCTGGCCGGCAAGGCGGCGTACTTCACCGACTCGCGGCAGCCTGTCTTCTACAAGCTCACCGACGGCAAGGTCACGACGATCCCGCTGTCCGGGGAGTACGAGCACCTGGAGGGCAACAACGCCAACGGCATCGAGCGGACGCCGGACGGCAAGGCGCTGATCATCGTGCAGTCGTCGACCGGGTTCCTGCTCCGGGTCGACCCGCGCAGCGGGGTTGCGCGGCGGATCGACCTCGGCGACGCGCTGATGACGAACGGCGACGGTCTGTTGCTGCTCGGCCGCACGCTGTACGTCGTCCAGAACCGCCTGAACAAGGTCGCCGTCCTCGAGCTGAACCACCCCGGCACGAAGGGCGTCCTGGTCGACGAACTCACCAGCCCGGACTTCGACATCCCGACCACCGCGGCGGCATTCGGCAACCGGCTCTACCTGCCGAATGCCCGCTTCAGCACGTCACCGACCCCGACCACTGAGTACTGGGTGACCGCTGTCGAGCGCTGAACTGTTCCCGGCCGGAGCCGGTCGTCCTACGGTGAGGCCAAGGGGGAGTGATCATCATGAACATCCGTACGGTCTCGGCCTTCATCGGACTTCCTGCGCTGGTGCTGGGCCTCGTGACGACCTCGGCCGCGTCGGCCGCCGCGCCGACGCAGGCACCGACCCAGGCGCCCACTGTCGTCAAGCACTCGGTCGACGACGGTGAGTGCGACAGGATCCGCTTCGGGCCGGCCTCGGCGAAGCAGTCCAAGGCGTTCCCGACCCGGATCAAGTTGCCGAACGGCTTCCAGCCCGAGGGCATCGCGATCCGCGGCGCGACGGCGTACTTCGGATCGCTCGTCGACGGGGACATCTACGCCGCGACGCTGCGGAACGGGCGCGGCAAGATCATCAGCCAAGGACCCGGTACGCCGTCGGTCGGGCTGAAGGCCGATCACCGCGGCCGGCTGTGGGTCGCGGGTGGACCGAATGGCACCGCGCGTGTCGTCGACATCCGCTCCGGCAAGATCTTGAAGAGCTACCCGCTGACGAAGTCGACGCCGACGTTCGTCAACGACGTCGTGCTGAGCAGGAACAGCGCGTGGTTCACCGACTCGAGCCGCCCGGTCGTCTACCAGGTGCCGATCGGTCGGCACGGCCAACTGCTGAACAAGGTCCGGACGATCCCGCTGAAAGGCGCCTACGTGCACGACCCGACGGGATTCAACGGCAACGGCATCTCACTGACGCCGGACGGCCGCGCGCTGCTCATCGTGCAGTCGTCGACCGGGTTCCTGTTCCGCGTCGATCCGCGGACCGGCTTCACTAAGCGGGTCAACCTGGGCGGCACGCTGATGACGAACGGCGACGGTCTGCTGCTGCAGGGCCGAACGCTGTACGTCGTGCAGAACCTGCTCAACCGGGTCGCAGTCCTGAAGCTCAACCGCGCCGGGACGGTCGGCCGGCAGGTCCGGACCATCACCGACAAGAGCTTCGACGTACCGACAACGGCGGCAGCGTTCGGCAACCGCCTGTACCTGCCGAACGCCCGCTTCACCACCACTCCGACACCCACGACGCCCTACTGGGCAACAGCAGTCCGCCGCTGACGTACTGCCGGTGCGGAGGCCACCGCCTCCGACGGCGGCCTCCGCACAGTTACAGCCCGTCCTGGTCGTGCCAGTGGTTCTGCCAGCGCGCGTCGACGGCGTCGTCGGCACGCTGGTACCGGATGTCGGTGGAGAGCCGCAGCTCGGTGGACACGTTGTCGAGGGCGGCGTGGACGGTGTGGGCGGTGTGTACGACGACGTCGCCCGCCGCGTAGTCCGTGACCAGCCAGTTGGCGTCGTACTGCTCCGCCAGCGCAGGCAGGTCCGCAGTGATGGACGCAGCTGGGCGCTTGAGTCGCCCCGCTGCTTCTTCCTCGAGCACCCGGTGGTGGCTGCCCTCCAGATAGGTCAGACCACCGCGACTGACCGGGCAGTCGCCCAGCGGGATCCACGCGGACAGCACCTGGTCACTGCCTCCCCGCAGGTACACCAGGTCGTAGTGCGCCTGTGTCGCCGTACCGATGCCGTTCTCCGCCGGCGCCGTCTGGCGGATGATCTTCCGCCGGTGCAGAAACGGCTCTCCGCCCAGGAACCACGCAAACCAGCCCTTCAAGGCCGGCTGCGCGCAGAACGCCGCGTACTCCGGCCCCGGCACGATCTGCTCGAACAGAACACTCCGGTACGACGCCCTGTCCACGGCAGCACCCGTCAACCCGAAGTAGTACTCCCGAAACGACCACACCACAGCCGGATCGAGCAGGCCGGTCAGGAACAGGTACCCGTCCCGCTGCAACCGCTCACGAAGCACCCTGCGATCAGCGCGCTCCGCAGCGGGGACCGCGACCAGTTCGCCGGTCCGCCGCTCGTCGAGCACGTATCCGTTGGACGTCAGCACCCGTCCATTCCACCGGCCCGGAGCGACCAGCGGAATGGACACCCACATCAGCTTCTTGGACTCTTGTACCTGTGCAGAACTGGTCAACTTACCTGACACCGGGCACTGTGGAGCGCCAGCTTGGACTCTTCTGCCTCGGCGTAGGTATCCAGACACACGGCCCCGGTCCAGCACCGGAACGCGCACTCGGCTGCTACGCCTTCGTCTGGCTCCGCGAAGGCGAGGGACACCTGCTGCACGGCGCCGAGCGCCAGCTGTACGAGGTACGCGCGCCAGCGCTCTTGACGCTCTTCCCAGGCCTACTGCACGGCTACCGCCCCAGCACCCGCTGGCAGCAGGTGTGGACCCTGTTCGGTGGCCCAGCGACCGAGGCGCTCGCCACACTCGGCCACCTCGACCCCAGTCGACCAGTCCGCCAGTACGCCGACGCGCGGCCGGTCGAGCGCGCTTTCACCCGGCTGCTGCGCGTCAGCACCGAGCGGGACGTCGTACAGCTCACTGCAGCGCTGTACGACGTCATCGCACTCGCCGCGCCGCAGCACGAGGACAGCCTGGTCCAGCGACTCGCAGCACTCGCATGTACCCCGATGAGCATTCAGGACTACGCCACTCAGCTGGGACTGACCGTGAGCGACCTACGCGCCGCAGTGCGTCGCGCAACAGGGTCAACGCCCCAGGAGCTCGTTCTGAACACCCGCCTGAGCTCTGCAAAGGTTCTGCTCGCCGAGGAGGACCTGTCGGTGGCCGCGGTCGCGCGCCGCGTCGGCTACGACGATCCGGCGTACTTCAGCCGCCTCTTCACTGCCAGAGCGGGGATGTCGCCGGTCGCGTTCCGGCGGTTCGGTTCGCTTTCCGGGCCGATTTCCTCCCTTCGGAGGAGGCGTGACCGACTTTCCGACGTGTAAAACCGTTCAGGGGGTTGACGTGGTTCGGGCCCCGACCCCGATACGGTCGAGGCATGAGTGAAACGCAGCCCATCGACCCGCGATACGCGAACCCGGCGCGGCGCCCGAAGAAGCGCCGCAACTGGTTCCTCCGGACCGTCGGACTGATCGTCCTGCTGTTCGTCCTCATGCTGATCGCGGTCCCGCTGTACGCATGGGGCCGGATCGACAAGATCGAGGCGATGCCGACCGGCGAGCGGCCGGCCGAGACGCCCGGGACGACGTACCTGATGGTCGGATCGGACGCTCGCGAGGACCTCAGCCGGGCCGAGCGGGCGCGGCTGCACACCGGCGGCAACGCCGGACCGGCGCGGACCGACTCGATCATGCTGATGCACGTCCCGGAGTCCGGGCCGACCGTGCTGATCAGCATCCCACGCGACAGCGCCGTCAACATCCCCGGCACCAACGGCCGGCAGAAGATCAACGCTGCCTTCAAAAAGGGCCCGGCGCTGCTGATCCAGACCATCGAGAACGCCACCGGCCTGCGCATCGACCACTACGTCGAGGTCGGGTTCGGCGGTTTCGCCTCGGTCATCGACAGCGTCGGCGGCGTCACGATGTGCTTGCCCAAGGCAATGAACGACAAGGATGCGCACATCAACTTGCCGGCCGGGTGCCAGAAACTGGACGGCGTCAACGCGCTCGGCTACGTGCGGTCCCGCAAGGCCGACGGGAAGAACGACTTCGGCCGGACCGAGCGGCAGCGGCAAATGGTCGGCGCGGTCGCGAAGAAGGCCGCCTCGCCGTCGACGTTCCTGAACCCGGTGCGGTACTTCAACGTCGCGACCAAGGGCGTCGACGCGCTGACCGTGGACAAGGACATGAGCCTGCTCGACTTCGTCCGGTTCGCCCGCGGCATGAAGGCGATCTCGGGCAGCGGCGGCATCGCGCTGAGCGTCCCGACCAGTGACGACAACTACCACCTCTGCTGCGGCCGCGGCGTCGCGGTGAAGTGGGACACCAAGCAGGCGACCGCGCTGTTCAACGCGATCAAGGAAGACAAGACGAGCGGCCTGAAGAGCAGTTGATCCACCTCGTCCACGCGGTGGTGAGTCTGGGGATACTCATCGTCGTACCCCTCGGACTCACGCTGCTCCCGACGCGAACCACCAGTACTAGCTGGTGGTTCGCGTTCGCTCTGCCCGGCGTAGCGGCGCTGTGGTTGCCGCGTGGTCCGCTGTCGATCGCCTTGGCGTCGGTGTACCTCGTCGGCACACTCGTGCTCATCGGACTGGCTCTACGGCACTTCCTGCAACACAGGGCGGTCGATCCGCGGGTAGTGGCGCTCTACACCGCACTGGCCACACCGGCGATCGCTGCGCTCGCACTGGTCGCCGAGCGGTCGTCGTACGAGCTGTTCGGCTTCAACCTGACCGTCCTGTCCTTGACGGTCGCGCACTTCCATTTCGCGGGCTTCGCCGCCGCACTGATGGCGTACCTCGCAGCAGACGGTCTGGCAGCTGTCAGTGTTCCACTCGGTACGGGGATCGTCCTGGCCGGGTTCTTCCTCGGTGACCCGGTAGAGCTGGCAGGCGCCGTCGTACTGACCACAGGTATGTGGCTGGTCGGCTGGAAGCTGGGGCAGCGCTCACGGCGCACTGACCGCACGACAGCGATTCTGCTCACAGTGTCCGGCGCAGTGCTCGTGCTGACGATGCTGCTCGCCGTCAGCTGGGCACTGGGTCATGTAGTGGACACGCCGTACCTCTCACTGGAGTGGATGGTTGCCACGCACGGCGTGGCGAACGCGGTGGGGTTTGCCCTGTGTGGCGTACTCGCGATGCGACGGGAAGGAGTCTGATGAGGCTGGAGGAGCTGGCGCAACGGCAGCTGACGTACGACGAGGTGGGCTCGACGCAGTACGACGAGGCGCCCGAGGGCCTGCACCGGCTCGAGTACCGCGAACGACTCGGTGACGGGGACGAAGTGTTCCGGCGCGCTGCCGACGCACTGCTGACGTGGCGCATGCACCGCACAGCCGGCATCCCGATCACAGCGACCGACACACCGCCGCAGGTAGGCACCAATACGCTCGGACGTCTCGGCGCCGGCATGGTCGTCCCGGCACTACGGACCCGCACCCAGCTGGGCCTACCGGTCCCCTGCCGGGTCGTCCGCGTCGTCGACGAGCCGGACTGCCAGGGCTTCGCCTACGGCACGCTGGAGGGACACCCCGAGGCCGGTGAGGAGTTCTTCCTGGTCACCCGCGACTCTGACGGCGTACACCTCACCATCCGCGCCTACAGCCGTGCTGCCACCTGGTACACCCGTCTGGCCGGTCCAGTCACCCGCAAAGCGCAGTACTACGCCGCCAAGCGCTACGCCGCCGCACTCCGCCGCCTCGCCGGCGACCTGTAACCACCTGGACACGCACAGGCCCCGCAAGCTCATACCTTGCGGGGCCGCGACCTTTCTACCGTGTCCGGCCAGTTCGCGCGCGGCGACACGCGTCAGCGGCTGACAACCCGGAGTACACAGCGCACCGGCGTACTGCGAGACTGTGGCGGGTGAGTCCCAAGACGTTGTCGGATCTGGTCGCGCCGGACTGGGCGGAGGCGTTGTCTCCGGTCGAGGACACGGTGGCGCGAATGGGTGAGTTCCTGCGCGCGGAGATCGCAGCCGGGCGTGGGTACCTGCCGGCCGGGGAGAACGTGCTGCGGGCGTTCCACCGCCCGCTCGCGCAGGTGAAGGTCCTGATCGTCGGCCAGGACCCGTACCCGACCCCCGGACACCCGGTCGGCCTGAGCTTCTCGGTGGCCCCGGACGTCCGGCCGGTCCCGCGCAGCCTGGCCAACATCTACCGCGAACTGATGGCGGACGTCGGGGTACCGGCGCCCTCCAACGGCGATCTGACGCCCTGGGCGGACCAAGGCGTGCTGATGCTGAACAGGGTGCTGACCGTGCAGCCCGGCAAGTCCGGCGCACACCGCGGCAAGGGCTGGGAGAGCGTCACCGAGCAGGCCATCCACGCGCTGGTCGCCCGCGGCGGCCCCCTGGTCGCGATCCTGTGGGGACGCGACGCTCAGACCCTCAAGCCGATGCTGGGCAGCACGCCGTACGTCGAGAGCGCGCACCCGAGCCCGATGTCCGCGGACCGCGGCTTCTTCGGCTCGCGGCCCTTCAGCCGCGTCAACGCGATGCTGGCCGAGCAGGGCGCCGAGCCGGTCGACTGGCGCCTTCCCTAGCCCATTTACCCCTCTCACACCGCCGTACGACGAGACGCGCCGGAGCCCACTGGGTTACGGCGCGTTCTGCTGTGCCGAAAGATTTGTTCGAATGATCCATTGCAGGATCGTTCAACAATCTCCTATGGTGAGCGGAACATCCCCCCAGCTACACCGTTCCGTCCCCGGGAGGAACCATGTGGGTTCTGCTCGCCATCGCGGTGGTGGTCGTCGGGTTCGCCCTCCGCATCAACTCGATGCTGGTCGTCACCGCGGCCGGAATCGTCGCCGGCCTGATCGGCGGCCTGTCCCCGCTCGCGATCCTGAACGCGTTCGGCGACGGATTCGCCGGCAGCCGGTCCGTCACCGTCTTCATCGTCACGCTGCCCGTCATCGGCCTGATCGAGCGCTACGGCCTCCAGCACCAGGCCCGCAAGCTGATCGGCAAGCTCAAGGTCGTCACCACCGGCCGGCTGCTGGCCATCTACCTGCTGATCCGGCAGGGCACCGCGGCGCTCGGCCTGACCAGCATCGGGGGTCCCGCGCAAGCGGTCCGGCCGCTCATCCATCCGATGGCCGCGGGCGCCGCCGAGCGCCGCTACGGCAAGCTCCCGGAGAAGATGCAGGAGAAGATCAAAGGCTTCGCGGCCAGCTCCGACACCGTCGGGCTGTTCTTCGGCGAGGACATCTTCGTCGCGATCGGCTCGATCCTGCTGATCACCGGCTTCGTCGACGCGACGTACGGCCTGCACCTGGAGGCGATCGACATCGCGCTCTGGGCGATCCCGACCGGCATCTGCGCGTTGCTCATCCACGGCGCCCGACTCCTGCTCCTCGACCGTCAACTGGACAAACTGGCGGCCGAGATCAAGGCGGCGGACGAGGCGGCCGCCCGATGATCAAGGTCGAGTGGTTCTACTGGTTGTGCGGGATCTTCTTCGTGCTGATCGCGCTGCAGGTGCTGAACGACCGCAGCAACCCCAAGCGGCTCGGCAGCGGGGCGTTCTGGGGCATCCTGGGTCTGTCCTTCGGCTACGGCACCTTCGTGGTGGACAAGCAGGCACCGGCCTGGCTGCTCGGGATCGCGGTGATCGGCCTGGCCGTCCTGGCCGGGGCCGGCTTCCCGGGCAAGGGCGCCGAGCGGACCACGGCGCCCGAGGAGCGTGCGCGGTTCGCCGACCGGTTCGGCAACAAGCTGTTCCTACCCGCGCTGGTGATCCCGGTGGTCGCGGCGCTCTTCGGCGCGTGGCTGGCGAAGGTGAAGCTCGGCGACGGCAAGCCGCTGCTCGAGACCGGATCCGCGACGATCATCGGCCTCGGTGTCGCGTCGATGCTCGCGCTGGTCGTCGGCATGGTGCTGCTGCGTCCGATGAGCCCCGGCGTACCGCTGCACGAGGGCCGGCGCTTGCTCGAGCACATCGGATGGGCGGCGATTCTGCCGCAGATGCTGGCCACCCTGGGTCTGCTGTTCAACGCCTCCGGTGTCGGCAAGGCGGTCGGGCGAGTCACCGACCACCTGGTCCCGAAGGGCTCACTGATCGCCGCGGTCGCCTTGTACTGCATCGGTATGGCGGTCTTCACGATCATCATGGGCAACGCGTTCGCCGCGTTCCCGGTGATGACGGCTGCGGTCGGTTGGCCGCTGCTGGTGCAGCAGTTCGACGGCACGCCGGCAGTGGTGTTCGCGGTGGGCATGCTGGCTGGCTTCTGCGGCACGCTGTGCACGCCGATGGCGGCCAACTTCAACCTGGTACCCGCGGCGTTGCTCGAGATGAAGGATCAGTACGGGCCGATCAAGGCCCAGATCCCCACGGCGGTTCCGCTGCTGGCCTGCAACATCCTCATCATGTACGTCTTCGCGTTCTGATTCGCTGCTCAGAAGGAGTCCCATGAAGTACGCCGCCGAATGGGCGAACATTGCCTGCGAGGTGCTCGAGACGCCGTACCCGTACGGCACGGCCCACGCGTCACACGGCCCGGACGACGTCGACGTGACGCCGGACCGCCTCCACCCCGCGTTCCACGGCTCGTACGACTGGCACTCCAGCGCCCACATGCAGTGGTCCCTCGTCCGGTTGCTGTCGCTGGCACCGGACGAGGTGGGCTCTCGCCCGACGCAGGTTCTGGACGGGCGTCTGACCTCGGACGCCATCGGCACCGAGGTTGCCTACCTGCGCGAGCGCCCGTCGTACGAACGCCCGTACGGATGGGCCTGGGCCGCGATGCTCGCCGCTGCCACCCGTACGACGCAGTGGGGCGCGGCGACTGCCCCGCTCGGCGACGTCATAGCGGAGCTCGTGCTGGCGTGGTTGCCGAAGCAGGTGTACCCGGTGCGGCACGGCGTACATCTCAACTCGGCGTTCGCGCTCGCACTGCTGCATGAGGCGTACGGCGGACTCGGGCGCGCCGACGTGGTCGAGGCGATCCGGGTGCGCGCGCTGGAGTGGTTCGGCGCGGACACGGCGTACGACACACGCTTCGAGCCGTCCGGTATGGACTTCCTCTCGCCGGCGCTGTCCGAGGCAGAGCTGATGCGCCGGGTGCTTCCGGACGGCGAGTTCGCGAGCTGGCTGTCGGCCTTCCTGCCCGGACTGGGTACTACCGCCCACGGGCATCTCCTCGAGGTGCCGGCGACAGACGACTCGGGTGACGGGCAGTTGGCGCACCTGTCGGGGCTGGCGCTGTCTCGCGCATGGCAGCTGCGGACGATCGCACCTGCTCTGCCTGAGGTAGCTGACGTCCTCCGGGCCGGTGCGAACCGGCAGGTCGAGGCTGTGCTGCCGACTGTGACCGACGGCGACTTCATGTCGACGCACTGGCTGGTGTCGTTCGCATTACTCGCCGACCAGGCGTAGCCGTAGCGGCGCGCTGAGCGCGCCGAGTACCAGTGGCGGCCGATGGGCGGCAGGGTTAGCCCATGGCCACGACACCCGGTACGCCACGTCTGCTGCGCGCCATGAACGACCGCGCCGCCCTGGAACTGCTGCTCAGCCAGGGCCCGCTGTCCCGCACCACGCTCGGCCACCTCACCGGCCTGTCCAAGCCGACCGCCTCGCAACTGCTCGCCCGGCTCGAAGCTGCCGGGCTGGTCCGCCGCAGCGGTACGACGGCGGGTCGGCCGGGGCCGAACGCACAGCTGTACGAGATCAACGGCGAGATCGCCCACGTCGCCGGGCTCGACGTCACGCCGGACCGGATCCGCGCAGCCGTCGCCGACCTGACCGGCAAGGTCGTCGGCCGGTACGAACTGGCCACGCCGGGCCGTAGCGCCAAGGGTGTGGTCGACCGTGTCGTACGGGCGATCGAGGGTGCCGCTGCGGACGCCGGGCTGGAGCGTGCGCATCTGCACCGGGTGTCGATCGGCACTCCGGGTGGGTTCGATCCGACCACCGGGCGGCTGCGGTACGCGACGCATCTGCCGGGCTGGCACTCCCCGCATCTCCTGGACGAGCTGGCCGCGGCGATAGCCGTACCGCTGGAGGTCGAGAACGACGTCAACCTCGCCGCGATCGCCGAACAGCAACTCGGCCATGCGCAGGAGTACGACAACTTCGTGCTGCTGTGGGGCGCGGAAGGCATCGGCGCCGCAATCGTCATCAACGGCCGACTTCACCGCGGCGCCACTGGCGGCGCCGGGGAGGTCGCGTTCCTGCCACTCCCGGGTACGCCACTGGTCCGCAACGTCAGCCGGAGCAACGCCGGTGGTTTCCAGGAGCTCGCGGGCGGACGCGCCGTACTGGAGCTGGCCCGGTCGCACGGCGTGAAGGCACGGACGGCCGAAGCTGCGGTTGCTCTCGCCGCGCAGACCCCGGGCGCCGGGGACGCCGTACTCGCGGAGTTCGCGCACCGGCTGGCCGTCGGCCTGGCCGCGACGGTGGCCGTGGTCGACCCGGAGCTGATCGTGCTGGCCGGTGGGGTGATCACCGCGGGTGCGGAGCGGTTGCGGGACCTGATCCGGGACGAGTTGGCGGATCTCGCCGTCCCGCGTCCGAGGCTGCTGCGCACCGCGATCTCCGACGATCCAGTGCTCGTTGGAGCGCTTCAATCCGCCCTCCTCACGACCCGCGACGAGGTCTTCGACACTGCTGGGCCTGCCGTCACTTAAGCGCTTCAATCCGTGACTTAAGCGCTTCAAACCGCTGGATGTTGCAGCCGTGTTTCATTGGACCAATGCAAATTTCGCCGGGTGGTCTCGCATCCCCTAAGTAGGCCACCCTCGCCCGCCGCCCCGGCCGCGGGTCCCCGATCGCCCCTCACCCCTCACCCCTCACCCCTCACCCCTCACCCCTCACACCTCACCCCTCACCCCTCACCCCTCACCCTGGACCCATCTCGCCGGCGTAACTCCTAC
>NZ_JBEZFT010000131.1:0-11672 GCF_040649595.1 Kribbella sp. NPDC048915
TTCACCCACGGTGTTGTGGGTTCCTGACCCGTGTGAAGGGTACGGAACCCACAACACGATGGGTGAACCCACCTTGCGGCGGAAACCCGGAAGCCGCTACGCCCACACCGCACCCCCACGCCCCCACGCCGCCGCCACGCCGCACCTTCCCCCTCGCCGCGCGCGAAAACTCTCCTAGATGATTGATGCACGGCCTGGTCTGGATCCGGTGGTCGTGGTGATGGAGCCGGGGACGCTCGGGCATGTGGCATGTGGCATGTGGCGTGTGGCGTGTGGCGTGTGGGGCGGGTGTCAGGTCGACAGGACGTGTCCCGTGCCAGGGGCCACAGCTGAGCGTGAACCAGGCGCCGAACACACCCGCCCCACACCACACTAACTGTCGAGCGTGCACACCTTCGGACCGTGCATCAATCATCTAGGAGAGTTTTCCGCACGACACTGGAGGCTTTTGCCCGCCATACGCGGGAAAACCCTCCACAGATGCGGCTCCAACCCCACACCCCGATCACCCGCAGGAAACACCATCGCCCGGCCATCCCTCCCCCCGTCGGCCCGCGACCATCTCCCCTCGGCCAGAAGCCAACCCACACGTCAGTGAGCGGACCCTATCCACTCGTACGCCGTGCCGCGGGGACTGTGGATCAGCCGGCGGTGATCTGGTCGGCGGTGATGTGATCGGCGGTGTTCGGCACGCGGTGACGGTGCGGCGTGGTGGCGCGGCGTGACGGTGCGGCGTGGTGGCGCGGCGTGACGGTGCGGCGTGTCGGCACGCGGTGACCGTGCGGCGTGGTGGCGCGGCGTGGTGCCGTGGCGGTGCGTGTGGTCGTCGGGGTTCCGGGTTTCCGCCGTGCGGTGGGTTCACCCATGGTGTTGTGGGTTCCGTACCCTTCACACGGGTCTGGAACCCACAACACGGTGGGTGAACCCACCGTGCGGGGATGCGTGCGGTCGTCCAGCGTGGGCGTCGGCTCGGGCACCCGGACCCACGGATCGGTCACAAGAGCCGGATAACCCTTAAGCCGAGGCCACCTCGTCGGCGGCCCGGAGCACGCGCAAGATGTTGCCGCTGGCAAGCTTGTCCAGCTCCGCGGAACTCCAGCCGCGCGCGGCCAGCGCCTCGAGCAGCACCGGGTACGACGCGACGTCCGGCAACTCGACCGGGAACTCCGGGCACCCGTCGTAGTCTCCGCCGAGCCCGATGTGGTCGACACCGGCCACCTCGCGAACATGCTCGACGTGCGCGACCACGTCGGCCAGTGTGGTCTGCGGCTTCGGCCGGCCGACGAGTTCGGCGAGCTTCGGCTGATCGGACGGCTTCAGTGGGTTCAGCCCGTGCTCGTCCGCCATGGCGCGAGCCTCGGCGACCCAGTCGACGTACGGCTGCGACGTGAAGTACGGCACGAACGTCACCATGCACACGCCGTCGTTCGCGGCCAGCGACGTGAGTACGTCGTCGGGCGCGTTCCGGGGTACGTCGCACACCGCGCGCGCCGACGAGTGGCTGAAGATCACCGGCGCACTGGTCACCCGCAGGGCGTGCCGCATGGTGTCGGCGGAGACGTGGGACAGGTCGACGAGCATGCCGATCCGGTTCATCTCGCGGACGACGTCCTCGCCGAAGTCGTTGAGCCCGCCGAGCACCGGTTCGTCGGTGGCCGAGTCGGCCCACGAGACGTTGTGGTTGTGCGTCAGCGTCATGTACCGGACGCCGAGCGCGCGCATCACCCGGAGTACACCGAGCGACTCACCGATCGAATGACCGCCCTCCATCCCCATCAGCGATGCGACCCGCCCGGCCTTGATCGCCGCCTCGACCGCGGCGGCGGTGTCGGTGAGCTCGAAGTCCGCCGGGAACCGCTCGACCAGACGCCGGACGAAATCGAGCTGCTCGAAGGTACGGCGGACCGCGTGCTCGTCCTGCGGCACCCACAGCGACCAGAACTGCCCGCCCACCTGCCCGGCGCGCAGCCGGGGAAGGTCCGTGTTCAGCGCCGGGACCGAGCCGCTCAGGTCATGAGCGTCCAGGTCGTAGCCGCACAGCTCGTAGAACGCGATGGGCAGGTCGTTGTGCCCGTCGATCACCCGCAGTTCGCTCAGTGTCATGCCCGCCATCCTTCCAGTAGGAGGGCATGGTCAGAAGGCAACCCCGGATCGGGGACAATGGGTGGGTGACTATCGACGAGTTGACCTTCGACGCGGCCGGGCTGATCCCGGCGGTGGTGCAGCAGTACGACACGCGCGAGGTCCTGATGGTGGGCTGGATGGACGCCGAGGCGGTACGCCGTACCGCGACGACCGGGCGGAGTACGTTCTGGTCGCGCAGCCGGCAGCAGTACTGGGTGAAGGGCGAGACCAGCGGCCATCGTCAGCACGTGAAGCAGATCCTCGTCGACTGCGACGGGGACACGCTGCTCGTGCTCGTCGACCAGGAGGGCCCGGCCTGTCACACCGGCACCCGCAGCTGCTTCGAGCGCGGCGAGATCGAGGTGGCGGCCGCATGACGGGTGTGACCGTGCCGAGCCTCGAGACGTTCCGCGAGTATGCGAAAGACCGCCGCGTCATCCCGGTGACGCGGCGCTTGCTGGCCGACGCCGAGACGCCGATCGGGGTGTACGGCAAGCTGGCGGCCGAGCGCGAGGGCACGTTCCTGCTCGAGTCGGCGGAGAACGGCGGCGTCTGGTCGCGGTACTCGTTCATCGGCGTCCGTTCCGCGGCGACCCTGACCGAGCGCGACGGCCAGGCCGTCTGGACCGGGAACCCGCCGGTCGGCCTGCCCCAGACCGGCGACCCGCTGAAGGCGCTCCGCGAGACGCTGGAGATCCTGCACACGCCCCGGCTGCCGGACCTGCCGCCGCTGACCGGGGGCATGGTCGGCTTCCTCGGGTACGACGCGGTTCGCCGCCTGGAACGGTTGCCGGACACAACGACCGACGACCTCGGGCTGCCCGAGCTGACGTTCCTGCTCGCGACCGATCTGGCCGCGCTCGACCACGAGACCGGCGAGATCTGGCTGATCGCGAACGCGGTCAACTGGGACGACTCCGACGAGCGCGTCGACGAGGCGTACGCGGACGCAGTACGCCGGCTGGACGCGATGGAGCGGGACCTCGCCCGGCCGACCCCGTCGTACGTCGTGCACGCCGACCGGCTGGCCGAGCCCGACCCGTACCGGCAGCGTTCCAGCGCCGAGTACCGGCAGGCGGTCGAGCACGCCAAGGAGGAGATCCGGGCCGGCGAGGCGTTTCAGATCGTGGTCTCGCAGCGGTTCGAGCTGCAGACCAGTGCGTCCGCGCTGGACATCTACCGCGTGCTGCGCCGCTCGAACCCGAGCCCGTACATGTACCTGGTCCGCCTGGACGGGTTCGACATCGTCGGCTCCAGCCCGGAGGCGCTGGTCAAGGTCACCGACAACAAGGTGATCCTGCACCCGATCGCGGGTACCCGGCGGCGCGGCGCGACGCCGGAGGAGGACCACGCGCTCGAGGAGGAATTGCGCGCGGACGTGAAGGAGCGCGCCGAGCACCTGATGCTGGTCGACCTCGGCCGCAACGACGTCGGCAAGGTCTGCGCACCCGGCACGGTCGAGGTCGTGGACTTCATGGACGTCCGCCGCTACAGCCACGTCATGCACCTGGAATCGACGGTCACCGGGCAGCTGAAGGCCGGCATGACCGCGTTCGACGCGCTCACTGCCGCGTTCCCCGCCGGCACGCTGTCGGGAGCCCCGAAGCCGCGGGCGATGGAGATCATCGACAAGCTCGAGGTCACTCGGCGCGGTGTGTACGGCGGCGTGGTCGGCTACCTGGACTTCGCCGGGGACGCGGACACCGCGATCGCGATTCGCACCGCGGTGCTGCGCGGCGGGACGGCGTACGTCCAGGCCGGTGCCGGGATCGTCGCGGACTCGGATCCGGCGGCTGAGGACGCCGAATGCCGGACGAAGGCCGCCGCCGTCCTCAACGCGGTCGCGGTCGCGGGAACCTTCCGGGACGTATGAGATCACAACGGCTGGTGGACCTGCTCGCGCTGGCAGCGCTCGCGCTGCTGGGGCTGTCGGCGTACCTGACCTGGGTCTCGGTCGACCCTGGCAACGGCCGCCCGGGAGTGGACTTCTCCGGCTACACGATCACCAAGGCGCCGGTGACGCTGGCGCTCGCCGGTGTGGTCGCGATCGTGGTCACGAAGCTTGCGGGTACGACGCTGCGCAGGATCCTGGGCGGTCTGGTGACGCTGCTCGGCGTCGGCGCGATCGGCGTCGCGCTCGGCGTCCGGCCCGGTGACGCGGAGCTCAGCCGGCTGCGGCCGGAGTTGAGCGATGTGGTGGCCGACCACGTCACGCAGTCGCTCGGCCCCGCTCCGTGGTTCGCACTGGCCGGCGGTCTGGCGCTGGCCACGGCCGGGCTGGTCACCGTACTGACAGCGCACCGATGGCGGCGTGCCACGGCGCGTTACGAGCGTGATCCGGCCGCCACACCGGCCGATCAATGGAAGGCGATCGACGCGGGGGAGGACCCGACTCTCTGATCGCGGCGGGCAACCGCCACAATAGGACGGGACGACGAGGAGGAGTGGCCCCAACTATGGACAATACGGTGGCGGACCAAAAGGCCGACCGGATCGAGGAAGCCCCGCACGACCTGCACGGCAACAGCCCGGCGGCGTGGACGGCGGTGGCGATCGTGCTGGTCGCGTTCACGCTCGGCGCCGTCGCGATGGTGCTCGGGCCGAACTGGGTGCTGTTCTGGATCTCCGTCGCGATCGCGGTGCTCGGCGCCCTGGCCGGCAAGGTGTTGCAGCTGCTCGGCTTCGGGGTCCCGACCGACGGCGACCACTGAGGGGCGGACCGACATGACTGTGCTTGACGACATTCTCGCCGGGGTCCAGGCCGACCTCGCGGAGCGCCAGGCGCGGGTCAGCCTGGACGATCTGAAGCTCGAGGCCCAGCGCAAGCCCGACGCCAAGGACCCGATGCCGGTGTTCCGCGGTGACGGCATCGCGGTGATCGCCGAGGTGAAGCGGTCCAGCCCGTCCAAGGGCGCGCTGGCCGAGATCTCCGACCCGGCCGCGCTGGCCGCGGAGTACGAGCAGGGCGGTGCGGCCGCGATCTCGGTGCTGACCGAGCAGCGCCGGTTCAACGGCAGCCTGGACGACCTGCGCGAGGTGCGCGGCCGGGTCGACGTGCCGGTGCTGCGCAAGGACTTCATCGTCTCGTCGTACCAGCTCTGGGAGGCGCGCGCGGCCGGTGCCGACATGGTGCTGCTGATCGTCGCCGCGCTCCAGCAGGAGGCCCTGGTCTCGCTGATCGAGCGGGCCGAGTCGATCGGGCTGTGCCCGCTGGTCGAGGTGCACGACGAGGAGGAGACCCGGCGTGCGGTGGACGCCGGGGCCCGGCTGGTCGGCGTGAACAACCGCAACCTGAAGACCCTCGAGGTCGACCGGGACACCTTCGCCCGGGTCGCGCCGACCATCCCGACCGAGGTGGTCCGAGTCGCCGAGTCCGGGATCCGCGGTCCGCACGACGTGATCGAGTTCGCACGCGCCGGGGCCGATGTCGTCCTCGTCGGTGAGACCCTGGTGACCGGCAGCGACCCGCGTGCCTCGGTCGCCGACCTGGTCGCCGCCGGATCGCACCCCGCGATCCAGCAGCGCCACTAGCCGCGCCGCTACGGTGGTGCACGAGGTGCCTCAGCATCGTCGCTGACGCACCGGACCCTGCCCGGCCGGTCCAAACGGCACGGGGACGGACACTCTCCCGGGCGAACGCGCGCGGGACCTGGAAGGTTTTTCGGATGAGTACTGTGCTGCCCGACCAGTTCGGGCACTTCGGCCGTTTCGGCGGCAGGTTCATGCCGGAGGCGCTGATCGCGCCGCTCGACGAGCTCACCACGGCCTGGCGCGAGGCGATGGCGGACCCGGAGTTCACCGGTGAGTTCGAGCGGATGCTGCGTGAGTACATCGGCGCGCCGAGCCTGCTGTACGACGCGACGCGGCTGTCCGACGTCGCCGGTGCACGGATCCTGCTGAAGCGCGAGGACCTGAACCACACCGGCGCGCACAAGATCCGCAACGCGATCGGCCAGGCGCTGCTCACCAAGCGGATGGGCAAGCCGCGGGTGATCGCGGAGACCGGCGCGGGTCAGCACGGGGTCGCGACGGCGACCGCGTGTGCGTACCTCGGCCTCGAGTGCGTGGTCTACATGGGCGAGGTCGACACCGAGCGCCAGGCGCTGAACGTGGCCCGGATGCGGTTGCTCGGCGCCGAGGTGATCCCGGTGAAGACCGGCAGCCGGACCCTGAAGGACGCGATCAACGAGGCGTTGCGGGACTGGGTCGCCAGCGTCGACAAAACCCACTACATCCTCGGCACGGCGGCCGGTTCGCATCCGTTCCCGGCGATGGTGCGCGACTTCGTCCGCGGCATCGGCGACGAGGCCCGGGAACAGTCGCTCGAGTTGCTCGGCAAGCTGCCGGACGCCGCGGTCGCGTCGGTCGGCGGCGGGTCGAACGCGATCGGCCTGTTCACCGCATTCCTCGGTGACGACGTCAAGCTGTACGGCGTGGAGCCGGGCGGCGACGGCTTCGAGACCGGCCGGCACGCCGCGACGATCAGCGCCGGCCAGGTCGGTGTCCTGCACGGCGCCCGGTCGTTCTTGCTGCAGGACGAGGACGGGCAGACGATCGAGTCGCACTCGATCTCCGCCGGTCTGGACTACCCGGGTGTCGGCCCGGAGCACGCGTGGCTGGCCGAGACCGGGCGCGCGACGTACCGGCCGATCAGCGACGCCGAGGCGATGGAGGCGTTCCGCCTGCTCTCGAAGACCGAGGGCATCATCCCCGCGATCGAGTCCGCGCACGCGGTCGCCGGCGCGCTCGACATCGCCAAGGAACTGGGGCCGGAGGCAACGATTCTGGTGAACCTGTCCGGCCGCGGCGACAAGGACATGGACACGGCCGCGACCTGGTTCGGCCTCGGCGGGAAAGAGGCCGGCGATGAGTGAGTTGGTGGCCCTGGGCAACGCGGGCACCGCGATCCGCAAGGCGAACGACGAGGGCCGCGCCGCCCTCGTCGGGTACCTGCCGGCCGGATTCCCGACGTACGACGGCGGGATCGACGCGCTGAAGGCCCTGATCGACGGCGGCTGCGACGTGCTCGAGATCGGCCTGCCGTACAGCGACCCGGTGATGGACGGCGTGACGATCCAGCGCGCCACCGAGATCGCCCGGGCCGGCGGACTGCGGACCCGGGACGTGCTCAGCACGGTCGAGAAGGTTGCCGCGTACGCCGACGTACCGGTGCTCGTGATGACCTACTGGAACCCGATCGAGCGGTACGGCGTGGATCGGTTCGCGGCGGACTTCGCCGGGATCGGGGGCGCGGGACTGATCACGCCGGACCTGATCCCGGACGAGGGCGCGGAGTGGATCGCGGCCGCGGACAAACACGAACTGGACAAGGTGTTCCTCGTCTCACCGTCGTCGACCGACGCCCGGATCGCGATGACCACGGCCGCCTGCCGCGGATTCGTGTACGCGACCGCTGTGATGGGTGTCACCGGTGCGCGCGAGACGCCGTCCGAGGCGGCCCCGCCGCTGGTCGCGCGGACGAAGGCGGTGACCGGGATCCCGGTCGGTGTCGGGCTCGGCGTGTCCAACGGCGACCAGGCCGCCGGTGTGGCGGCGTACGCCGACGCGGTGATCGTCGGCTCGGCGTTCGTGAAGGCCCTCGAGGCGGGTGGTTCGGCGGGCGTCCGCACGCTCGCCGAGGAACTGTCCGAAGGTGTCCGCCGGGAACCCCGAGCGACCGTTGATCGTTAGTACGCCCGTGACTCGCTACAGGAACACCGCCGTCCTGCTATTGGCGGCGGTGGCTCTGCTCGCCGTTGCGGGCTGTGCCGGTAAGGAAGACAAGCCGGACAACCCGGGTGGTGCGATCATCCGCACCACCCAGGACCCGAACGGGATGCGGGGCGCGGTGCTCGACCGGCCGTACGCGATGCCGGCGGCGACGCTGACCGACACCGACGGGAACGCGTTCAACCTGGTCACCTCGACGAAGAAGCCGGTCACGCTGGTGTTCTTCGGGTACACCAACTGCCCGGACGTCTGCTCTACGGTGATGGCCGATGTGGCGTCCGCGCTGACGAAGCTCGACAAGCCGGTGCAGGACCAGATCCAGATGCTGTTCATCACCACGGATCCGGCTCGCGACACCGGGCCGGTGATGCGCAAGTACCTGGACCGCTTCGACCCGTCGTTCGTCGGGCTGACCGGTTCGCTGACGTCGATCAAGGACATCGCGCAGGCGGTCGGCGTACCGGTCGAAGGGATGCAGAAACTGCCCTCCGGCGGGTACGAGGTCGGCCACGGGGCGCAGGTGCTCGGCTTCGGCAAGAACGACAAGGCGACCGTGCTCTGGCTGGAGAACGCCGCCATCGGTGACCTCGCGCACGACTTCGGGAAGCTGGTGGAGGACAACCGGTGAAGCGCTGGGTCTCGCTGGTCGCGCGGCTCGTGCTCGGCTGCGTGATGCTGTACGCCGGTGCGCTGAAGGTCACCGATCCGGCGACGGCCGCCCAGGCGGTCCGCGCGTACGAACTGCTGCCGGAGGCGCTGGTGCAGCCGGTGGGGTGGGGCCTGCCGTTCCTGGAGATCGCGATCGGGTTGCTGTTGATCGTCGGCTTCGGTGTCCGCGCCTCCGCGCTGGCCGCGGGTGTATTTCTGATCGTGTTCATCGCCGCGGTGTCGTCCGCCTGGGCTCGCGGCCTGTCGATCGACTGCGGCTGCTTCGGCGGCGGCGGTCAGGTCGCGCCGGGCCAGACGAAGTACCTGCAGGAGATCCTCCGGGATCTTGGGCTGCTGGTGCTGGCCGGCTGGCTGTGGGTCAACCCGGCCAGCAAGTTCGCCGTCGTTGCGGAACCGGAGACGGAGCCGCGTTCGGAACCCCAAGGAGCCACCGCGCCGTGAGCAAGTCGAACACCAACCCGCTGCTGCAGCACAAGCCCCGGATTCCACCGGGAGTGATCGTGGTCGTCGTCCTGGTCCTGGCCCTCGCGGCCGGCGTCGGCGTGCAGTACTACCGCGGTCACTCCAAGGTCGAGGTCAGCTCGAACGGCCGCCCGGAGCCGGCCGTCATCACCGGCCCCGGTACCGCCGGCCAGGGCGTCAAGGTCGGGCAGAGCGGCGCGAAGGTCAACATCGACCTGTACCTGGACTTCCGCTGCCCGCACTGCGCCGAGTTCGAGGAGGACACCGGCGCGACCATCGACAAGCTCGTCCAGGACGGTACGGCGACGCTCACGTACTGGCCGCTGCAGTTCGTGAACAAGGACGCCTCACCGCGGACAGCGAACGCGTTCGCGGCCGCCGCGGCGAACGGCAAGGCGCTGAGCTTCGTCAGCGAGCTGTACGGCGACTTCTCGAAGTCGTGGACGACCGACCAGCTGATCGAGCTCGGCAACCAGCTCGGCATCGGTGACGCGAAGTTCCAGGACGCGGTCCGCAACGGGACGCACGCGAGCTGGCTGGAGTCGGTCGGCAAGGCCGCGGACGAGCGCGGCGTGACCGGGACACCGACCGTCTTCGTCAACGGGCAGCAACTGCCGGGCGACCAGCTGAACGCCGAAGGCGTGCAGCAGGCCGTCGACGCGATCGCATCGTGACCGTGCGTTCCTGGTCCTGTTCGGACGGGTCGAGTAGCGTTCCTGTTTGCCATGTCTAGTCTGACTTCCGCCGTGTTGATCCCGGCCTCCATCCCCAGCCCCAGCCAGGGCGTCTGGCACCTCGGCCCGCTGCCGATCCGCGCGTACGCGCTCTGCATCCTGGCCGGCATCTTCGCCGGCTACTGGCTCGGCCGGCGGCGCTGGGTCGCCCGCGGCGGATCGGCGCCGGTGCTCGCCGACATCATGTTCTGGGCGATCCCGTTCGGGCTCGTCGGCGCCCGCATCTACCACGTGATCACCGACGCCGAGCTGTACTTCGGCGCGGGCAAGCATCCGATCGACGCGCTGAAGATCTGGCACGGCGGCCTCGGCATCTGGGGCGCGGTCGGGTTCGGCGCACTCGGGGCCTGGATCGCCTGCCGGCGGGCCAAGGTGCCGTTCCTCGCGGTCGCGGACGTGATGGCGCCGGGGATCGCACTGGCGCAGATCTTCGGCCGGTTCGGGAACTACTTCAACCAGGAACTGTTCGGGAAGCCTACGGACAAGCCGTGGGGTCTGGAGATCGCCCCCGACCACCGTCCTGAGGGATACCAGAACTTCGCCACGTTCCACCCGACGTTCCTGTACGAGGCGATCTGGAACCTCGGCGTGGTCGCGCTGATCCTGATCGTCGACCGCCGGTTCAAACTTGGTCACGGACGAGCGTTCTTCCTGTACGTCGCGGCGTACACGGCCGGCCGGGCCTGGATCGAGAACCTGCGCATCGACACCGTGAACCACATCTTTGGCCTGCGGCTGAACGTCTGGACCTCGCTGATCCTGTTCGTGCTGGCCGTGGCCGCGTTCATCATCAGCGCCAAGCGGCGCCCGGGCCGGGAGGACATCACCACCGGCCCTGCCGCGGGCCGGCAGGAAACCCAGGACACCACTGCCGAGGTGACAGACAGCAAGACCGACACCGTTGACGACTCCACCACGCCGGAGCCCGCCGAGGAGCCCGAGGTACCCAAGCCGGACGCACCCGGTCCGACACATCACACCGGGCCCCGGCTGAAGTGAGTGAGGCGTCCGGGGTGTCCGCGGAGCATCAGGGTGATCACACCCACCGTGATGTCAGCGGCGGCTGGCTGCGCCCGGCGGTGTTCGGCGCGATGGACGGCCTGGTCTCGAACTTCGCGCTGATCGCCGGCATGGACGGCGGCACCGAGTCCGGGTCGAAGTTCATCGTGCTGGCCGGTCTCGCGGGTCTCGCTGCGGGCGCGTTCTCGATGGCGGCGGGGGAGTACACCTCGGTCGCCTCGCAGCGGGAGTTGGCGCACGCCGAGATCGAGGTCGAGCGTGCGGAGATCCAGAAGCACCCGATCGACGAGGAGATCGAGCTCGCCGAGACCTATCGGGCGAAGGGCCTCGACCCGGATCTGGCGAGCAAGGTCGCCAAGCAGTTCCACGCCGACCCCGAGCAGGCGCTCGAGGAGCATGTCCGCGAGGAGCTCGGCATCGACCCCTCCGACCTCCCGAACCCGCTGCTCGCAGCCGGGTCGTCGTTCATCTGCTTCGCGATCGGCGCGTTCATCCCGCTGGCGCCGTACCTGCTCGGAGCCGGCAGCGTCGTACCGGCCCTGATCCTGTCGCTGACCGCCCTGTTCGCCTGCGGAGCGATCGTTTCCCGGGTCACCACGCGCTCGTGGTGGTTCTCCGGTCTGCGACAATTGCTGCTCGGCGGCGCCGCGGCGGCGTTGACCTACTTTGTCGGCACGCTCGTCGGCCCCGGCATTTGAGTGTGCAGCGGGCCAACTCGACGGGACAACCGGCTCATGTGACCGATCCGTGGGTGGGTCTGGGTGACCGAGTCAGCGCCCGGCCTGGGCGACCGCGCGGGTCCCCGCATGCCCGCGTCCCCGCAGGGTGGGTTCACCCACGGTGTTGTGGGTTCCTGACCTGTGTGAAGGGTACGGAACCCACAACACGATGGGTAAACCCACCGTGTTGTGGAAACCCGGTAGCGCCGACGAC
>NZ_JBEZFT010000132.1:0-11396 GCF_040649595.1 Kribbella sp. NPDC048915
CGACACTACTGCGGCCGCGGTCACCTCCCCGCTGGTGCAGGCCGTTCTGGTGGTCACCGACGACCCGCTGGTCGCCGCGGACGTCACCGCCGCCGTGAAGGGTGCGGAACCCACAACACGATGGGTAAACCCACCGTGCGGCGGAAACCCGAAACTCCTTCGACCGCGGCACGGCGTACGAGTGGATAACCCCGCCCGCCGGGGTTCTTCACTGGTGTACCAGCGAAGAACCCCCAACGCGCGCGGATATCGGCTCGTACGAGGTCGGCTGCGCCGGTCGTCATCCTGGGGTGAAGACGGAAGCTTGCACAGGTTGTGGTGGGCGTGGACCGGTTATTGCTTGTCCAAGGTCCCTGGCAGGTGTCCAAGGTCCCGGACGGTTGTCCAAGGTCCCTGGCAGGTGTCCACGGTCCCGGGCGGTTGTCCACGGTCCGGGCGGTTGTCCACGGTCCCGGGCGGTTGTCTAAGGTCCCGGCGGAGGTGCACGGTCCCCGGATGGGGGTGCACAGTCCCGGATGGGTGTTCGTGGTCCCGGATGGGTGGTCGTGATCCCCGGGCAGGGGTTCAAGAGGCCCCGGTTGCAGGGACGCGCACGACCGTACAGCGCGGACACCGGCCCGGTCACCCGGCCTGCACCCGCCCACGGATCAGTCACAAGAGCCGAGTTTCCTTGGAGGCTCCGGGTCTGTTTCCGGACGAGAACCGGGCGTCGGTCGAGACCTTCGTCACCGAGGTGATGCCGGTGCTGCGGACGACGTACCCGAGCCGCGTCTGGCCATAGGCATGCTCCGGACCCGGAACCCTCGGCTCATCCGTACGTCGGGGACTGCGGCCAGCCGGCGGGGGAGTCCTCCCAGTCCTCCTGCCGGCCGTACACCGCCAGGTCGGCGACGACGGTGCTGAACAGCAGGCGGTCGACGCCGCGCTGGGTGGTGGCGTAAGTACGGAAAACGATGTCGCCGTCCCGCAGGAAGAGGCTCAGCAGGAAACCCGCACCGGCGCCGCAGTCCGCGGAAAACGTTGTACCCGCCGACGACGCGAACGGGATGTGCTCCCAGCCCATCCGTTTCCAGTAGCCGGCCATCTGGTCGATCGGCATATCGGAAACCGTCGCCCAGGCGATGTCGTTGCGGGCCAGTTCCTCGAGGTTGGTGACGTTCTGGGTGAAGTAGGTGCAGCCGCCGCAGAACGTGTCCGGGCCGGCGTTCATGAACTGGTACAGCGCGAGCTGCCGGTGCTCTCCGAACAGCTCCCGCAGTGTCACCGTCCCCTCGGTCGTCGTGAACGTGTACTCGCCGAACCGCACCATCGGCAGCCGGCGCCGCTGTGCCGCGATCCGGTCCAGCGTGCGGGTCGCCTCCTTCTCGGCGATCAGCAGCTCGGCGCGGGCCGCGGCCCACTCCTCGGCGGGTACCTCCGGGGGCATCGCTGTGTCGGACATGCTGCTCCTCTCGTCGGACCTTCTGTGCTGACGACGAAGCCGCCGGACGATTCTCGACATCCCGGAGCCGTCGGCCGGGGGAAAGTGGTCAGCGGGACGTGCGGGAGCAGGTATGCTTTCCCGGACGGACTGAGGGGCCTGCAAGGCGTTTCCGGCTCGATTTCACATCGGGGCGGGAGACCGTGTAATCTCTCTCCTCGGCCCGCCCCTTTAGCTCAGTCGGCAGAGCGTCTCCATGGTAAGGAGAAGGTCTACGGTTCGATTCCGTAAAGGGGCTCTGAGTAGGGCGTCCCACCTCCGGGTGGGACTCCGAACTCACGCGGCGGGGTAGCTCAGGTGGTTAGAGCACACGGCTCATAATCGTGGTGTCGCGGGTTCGACTCCCGCCCCCGCTACCACCGACGCAGTTTTTCGAGAGTGCGATCACCTAAGTTGCGTACTCCTGACAGAAGAGGCAGCAGTGGCCAAGTCGACCGACATTCGCCCGAAGATCACGCTGGCGTGCACCGTGTGCAAAGAGCGGAACTACATCACCAAGAAGAACCGGCGTAACGACCCGGACCGTCTTGAGCTGAAGAAGTACTGCCACCGTTGCAACGACCACACGGACCACCGCGAGACCCGCTGACCTCGAGGTCTTCCCGCGAAGCCGCTCCGGATCACCGGAGCGGCTTTTGTGTTGTCGGCAGCGGCTTTTGTGTTGTCGGCAACAGTCCTCCGGATCACGGTCAGACCGTCAGGATCGGGCGGCCCTGCTCGTAGGCGGTGAGACGCTCGTCACGCGGCGTCAGGCAGCACGAGCCGCACAGCGCACCGTCGCCGGCCTCGCTGGTGTGGTACAGGCAGCAGGTGTTGCGCAGGTACACGAGCTTTCCGCCGGCGTTTTCCACGTCGCCGAGGCGCGCCAGCCCGCCCGGTGCCTTCGCGACGAACGTCTGCCACCGTTCGAGCAGGTACGCCGGCGCGACGGTGACCTCTTCCCGGGTCGCGGCGCAGAACCCCATCGCGCAGCCCGCCGCGACGCCGCCGTACACCTGCCGGAGCCCGGCCCGGGTCCGCCGGTGCAGCTCCTCGGAAAGTGGCAGCAGATGTTTCCGCAACACGACGTCGTACAGCGTGTTCAGCCCACCGGGCAGGAAATGCGCGGAACGAACGGCGACGGCCGCGATTCCGTGACCGTCGTGCGGCCGGACCCAGAGGTTCTCCGGGCGGAGGTCGAGCACCCGGCCTTCCAGCGCCCAGAGCAGCAGCGCGGTCGCCGGGACCCGGCCGGCGTAGAACGACATCATGCTGAGCGCGTTCGCATGCGCCGACCGATGGTTGCTCGCCTCGTCGTCGCGCTTGAGCAGCTCGGTGAGCTCCGGGCCGCCCGGCTCCAGGATCCGGTCCACCCGCAACCAGTCCGAGCCCTCCGGCTCGCCGATTTCCAGCCGGTACCGAGGTGCGTACCTCGCCAGCGCTGCCACTGCCGTCACGTCCTGCGTCCCCTTCGGATCGTGGGCGGCGGCTTCCCGGGGAACAGTGTGCCAGTAGGGTTGGCGGACATGACGATCGACGCCACGATGGTCGGCCGGACGTACTCGGCCGCCGAGTCCTACCAGGTGGGCCGGGAGAAGATCCGGGAGTTCGCCGACGCGATCGGCGACAGTAACCCGGCGTACCGGGGGGATGACGCGATCGCGCCGCCGACGTTCGCGTTCGTGATCGGCAGCCGCGCGCTCGAGGAGCTGCTGAACGACGAGGAGCTCGGCCTCCGGCTGGACCGGATCGTGCACGGCGCCCAGAAGCTCACCTACACCCGCCCGATCAAGGCCGGTGACGAGCTTGCGGCGACGGCCACCATCACCACCGTCCGCAAGGCCGGTCCGGTCGAGGTGATCATGTACGAGACCACGCTCACCACCGTCGACGGCGAGCCGGTCGCGACGTCGACGTCCACGCTCTCGCACAACCGGGGGGACGCATCATGAGTCTGGTGGGTACCGAGCTGCCGCCGCTGACCGTCACGTTCACCCGGGCGGACCTGGTCCGCTACGCCGGGGCGAGCGGCGACTTCAACCCGATCCACTGGAGCGACCGGATGGCCGCGGCGCTCGGGCTGCCCGGCGTGATCGCACACGGCATGCTGACGATGGCCTCGGCGGCCCGGGTCGTCACCGACTGGCTCGACGACCCGGCCGACCTGGTCGAGTACGGCGTCCGGTTCACGAAACCGGTCGTTGTCCCGGACGACGACAAGGGCGTGTCGGTGACGTTTTCCGCGACCGTGGACAAGGTCGCCGAAGGGTTGGCCGAGATCGACATCACGGCGGTCGCCGGCGAGGAGAAGGTGCTCGGCCGGGCCAGGGCGGTCGTGCGAGTCCGGTGAGTACGCACGTGTCGCTGGCCGACCACACCACGCTCCGCATCGGCGGGCCGGCCGACAAGTTTCTCGAGGTGCACACCGAGGACGACCTGATCACCGCGCTCCGGGACGCCGACGCGGCCGGCGAGCCGGTGCTGCTGCTGTCCGGCGGAAGCAACGTGGTGATCGGTGACGACGGTTTCCGGGGCACGGTCGTCAAGATCGCGACGTCCGGCATCGAGGTCGACGCGGACATGTGCTCCGGCGCGCGGGTCAGGGTCGCCGCGGGCGAGGACTGGGACGGCGTCGTGCAGCGCGCGATCGCCGAGGAGTGGAGCGGCCTGGAGTCGATGTCCGGCATCCCCGGCCTGACCGGCTCGACCCCGGTGCAGAACGTCGGCGCGTACGGGCACGAGGTCGCCGAGACGATCGCGTCGGTACGGGTCTGGGACCGCGTGCACAACGCCATCCGGACGGTCTTCGCGGCCGACTGCGGGTTCTCCTACCGGAACTCGCGCTTCAAGGCCGACCCCACGCGGTACGTCGTCCTCGACGTCACGTTCCAGTTGCGGCTCGGCGACCTGTCCGCCCCGGTCGGGTACGCCGAACTCGCGCGGGTGCTCGACGTCGAACCGGGATCGCGCGCGCCGATGACCGAGGTCCGGGAGGCGGTCTTGAGCCTACGCCGCGGCAAGGGCATGGTGCTCGACCCGGACGACCACGACACCTGGAGCGCGGGCTCGTTCTTCACGAACCCGATCCTCGACACCCCCGCCGAGGTCCCGGCCGGTGCGCCGCAGTGGCCGCAGCCGGACGGGCGGGTGAAGACCAGCGCCGCCTGGCTGATCGAGCACGCGGGTGTCTCGAAGGGTTTCGCGATCGGAAATGCAGCGGTTTCCGGTAAGCACACGCTGGCGCTGACCAACCGCGGGCAGGCGACCGCGAAGGAACTGCTCACCCTGGCGGCGCACGTCCGCGCGCAGGTGCAGCAGTCCTTCGGCATCACGCTGGTCAACGAGCCGGTCCTGGTGAACTGCAGCCTCTGACTGCTTGCCATCCCCGGAACGGCAGTTTCCGCTCGAGGATGTATGAAAAAGTTTTGCGCCGATGGCTAGGCTCGGCCTGCTCCTTCCGCTAATCTTTTGCGCAGTCTGGCGGGAGGTACTGACGGGTTCAGTGCGCATCGGGTGCGCATTGGGTGCGTGGCGAGCGATGCGGGCGGCGGGGCGAGTGCCCAGTTCGTCTCGACGTGATGATCACGGAATGGATTCCTCGATGGAACGAGCGGGCAGTCCGAGTCCGTTGCAGCAGGTCAAGCGGGCGCTGCCCGAGCTGAACGGCGCGATGCAACGGGTCGCCGAGCACATCCTGGCGAACCCCGACGAGGTCGCGCGCGGGTCGATCACCAAACTCGCCGAGAGCGCGCAGACCTCCGCGGCCACCGTGACCCGGCTGTCGACCCAGCTCGGGTACGCCGGGTATCCGGCGCTCCGGGCAGCGCTGGCGATGGAGGTCGGCCGCGGTCTCGAGGCGGGCTGGGCGAGCGACATCGGCTTGGCGATCGGCCCGGCGGATCCGCCCGAGCAAGTGCTGAGCGTGCTCGCCTCCACGCAGGCGAACGCGTTGCGGAACGCGCTGGCCGCGATCGACCTGAACGACGCCACTCGGGTCGCGGACGCGATCGCCGGCGCGCGGCGGACGCACATCTACGGCGAGTGGGGTGACGCGATCCCGGCCCGCGAGCTGTACATCCGGCTGTTGCGGATCGGGATCCCGGTGTGGTTCTTCGACGGGCCGCAGTCCTCGCAGATCGGCGCGGGGTTGCTCGGCGAGGGTGATGTCGCGCTGACCATCACCCGGTCCGGCACCGATGCGACCACCCTCGACTTCATCCGGCGCGCGAAGGCCGCGGGAGCGCTCACCGTCGCGATCACCGGGATGCCGGACGCGCCGATCGGGCAGCTGGCCGATGTCACCCTCGAGACCGGGACGCCGAACGGCGCGAACTGGACCGAGTTCTTCGCCGGCCGGGCGAGCGACGTACTGACGGCCGGCCTGTTGTTCGTCCTGGTCGCGCAGCGCGTTCCCGACCACCTGACCGCCCACCATCCGAGCGGGCCCGGGCAGCCCGTCGTCCAGTTGGACACCTAGCGCCTTGAGTCCGGCGCTTCGGAACAAGAGAGGTTCGTGCATGCAGCAGCTCGAGGTCCAGACCGATCTGACCGTCGTCGGCGGCGGGCTCGCCGGGGTCTGCGCGGCGATCGGCGCCGCGCGGCAGGGCAACACCGTGGCGCTGGTCCAGAACCGGCCGGTGCTCGGCGGGAACTCGTCCAGCGAGATCCGGGTGTGGGTGTGCGGTGCGACCGCGCACGGCGTGCAGAGCTTCGCGCGGGAGACCGGCATCATGGGCGAACTGTTCGTCGAGAACCAGTTTCGGAATCCGCTCGGAAACCCGTACTACTGGGATCTCGTGCTGCTCGAGGCGGTCCGGGCCGAGCCGCGGATCACGCTCTACCTGAACACCGACGTCCGCTCGGTCGAGGCCACCGACGGCGAGATCCGGTGGGTGACCGGGTGGCAGATGGGATCGGAGAAGGAGATCCGGTTCGTCAGCCCGGTGTTCGCGGACTGCTCCGGTGACGGCCTGGTCGGAATGCTTTCCGGCGCGGATTTCCGCACCGGCCGGGAACCGCGCTCGGAGTACGGCGAGTCGTGGGCGCCGGAGGTGCCGGACGCGAACACGCTCGGCAGCACGATCTTGTTCTACACCAAGGACGCCGGCGAACCGGTCCGCTTCGTGCCGCCGGCGTTCGCCCGGAACATCACGGAAACCGCGATTCCGGACCGGCGCGTGATCCGCACCGATCTGAACGGGTGCGCGTTCTGGTGGATCGAGTGGGGCGGCGAGTTGGACGTCGTGGACGACAACGAAGCGATCCGCGACGAACTGCAGGCGGTGGTGTACGGCATCTGGGACTACCTCAAGAATTCCGGGAAGTTCGACGCGGACACATTGACCCTGGAGTGGGTCGGGTCGGTGCCCGGAAAACGTGAGTACCGGCGTTTCCTGGGTGACCATGTGCTGACCCAGCACGACGTGCTCGGACAGACCGAGTTCGAGGACCGGGTGGCCTTCGGTGGCTGGTCGATCGATCTGCATCCGCCCGGTGGCGTGTACGCGTCCGAGCGCGGGTCGAAGCACTGGCATCCGGACGGCAACTACCACGTTCCGCTGCGTTCCTTGTACTCCCGGAACGTGCGGAATCTGTGGATGGCCGGCCGGAACATCAGCGCGAGCCACGTCGCGTTCGGCACCACCCGGGTGATGGCCACCTGCGCGGTGCTCGGCGAGGCGGCCGGGATCGGCGCAGCGGTTGCCCTGCGCAACGGATTGACCCCGCGGGAGCTGGCGACCGAGCAGTTCGGCCTGATGAAGCATGCGCTGACCAAGGCCGATGCTGCCGTCCTCGGCGTGGTCGACGACGATCCGGCGAACCTCGCGCTGAAGGCGACGGCGACCGCGTCGTCGACCTTGACCCGGCCGGCGCTCGAGGTTTCCGCCGGGACCTTGCCACTGACCGCGGACGTCGGGATGGTGGTGCCGGTCGATCCCGAACTGAACGGCTTCGAGTTACTCGTCGACTCCGTCGGCGGCTCGCTGACCGTCGAGCTGCACGATCCGCTCAAGCCGCAGAACTACCTTCCAGCACAGCTCGTCGACGCCTGCACGATCGACGTACCGGCCGGGGAAAAACGCTGGATTCGCGTTCCGCTGACCTGGCGTCCGGCGAGTCCGTCGAACGCATTCGTCTTGCTGCGCAGCACGCCGGACATCTCCGTGCACACGGCGTCGGCGGCTCTGCCGGGGATGGTCCACTTCGTTCGGCGCGAGCCGGCACCGGACGAGGAGTGGACCGAGCAGTTCCGCCCGTGGAAGCAGATCCTGCCGCGCGCCGGGTTGTGTATCCGGCTCGGCGAGACGTCGGCGTACGGGCCGGAGAAGGTGATCGGCGGATACTCGCGCCCGTACGGCGGGCCGAACCTGTGGTCGTCCGAGGAGCTGGCGTGGGACGCGGCGCCGTCGCTCGAACTCACGTGGGCCGAGCCGGTCGAGCTGTCCGAGATCGTCGTGATCCTGGATGCCGACCTCCAGGAGGATCTGATCAACCTGCATCACCACCGCACGCCGTTCGAGATCTTGCCGACGCTGCTCGCGGCGTACGACGTGGAGCTCCGCCTCGGCGACGGCCCGTGGCAGCCGATCGCACAGGTCCGGGACAACCACCACCGCACGCAACGCCACCACCTGAACGCGCCGTCTCGAGCGACAAACCTGCGCCTTACTGCGCGCGAGACGAACGGCGCGCCCCGGGCTCACGTGGTCTCGATCCGCGCCTACTAGCCGCGGCTAGTAGCGCCACTCGAGTTCGTGCTCAAGCATCCAGTCGGTCAGCGGCTCGGCGTCGGACGGCGACCTGGTCGCGCCGGTCAGGAGGTCGGCCAGCACCTGCGCGGGAGCCGCCAGGCGTAGGCCGCTGTCGGCTCGCCGGGATCGGGTGTAGACGCTCTTGGCTCTCGGCTCGGCCAGGATGACCGAGGTCCTCCGGGCCGGCGTGAGATCCCACAACGTGGCGGCTGCACGCGCGTCCGGGGTGTAGACCACGAGGGGCCCGGCCGGTGTGCTCGGAGCCCAGGACTGTGCCGCGTGGCAACCGGTCACCGCGTGGCGGACAGGCGTGACCGCGATCCGCTCGAGCAGGGCGTGCGGATTGCGGGTGGTTCGCCAGTACGAGAGGTGGACCTGCTGAGTGAAGTGCGCATCGTCGTTCCAACGGCGCAGGAGGTCGAGCCAGCTCGGTACGGCGACCACGCCGGGCGCTCGGCGTTCGACCAGGCTCTCTCGGTCCAACCGCTCGACGACCCGGCGGACGGCCGCTGCCGGGACACCGGTCGTCGACACCAGGTCATGCGTGGTCCACAGGCTGCGGAAGTCCAGCAGCGCGCGGACGACCAGCGCGGCCGACTCACCGGCCAGCGCGTCTGCAATCGCGGTCACCGGCCGGCCCCGGGAACTCCGAGCGGGAGCGTGGCGTACGTCGTCCACTCGTACTGCTTGTGGTCGCGGTTGAGGTTGATCAGGCTCACCCGCGTGAGTTCGGTGCTGGCGACGCCACCGGCCAGGGCGTTGACGCGCTGCCGCAGCGGGGCGGCGGGCGCGACCTGGTTCCAGTAGCCGAGCGAGACGTGCGGCTCGAGCTCAGGCAGCGCGGGCACGGAGTCACGGCCCCAGACGTCCGTGACGGCCGCGCGGAGCTGGGCACGCAGACGGCGCAGCCGGTCGACCGGCGTGACCGGCAGTTGCAGGCTCTCGACGTCGACAGCCGCGGGACCGAGCTTGATCTCGAACGGCCGAAAGTGCTCGAGCCGATGCTGCGCCGCGTCGATGATCAGGTCGAGGTCGGCCTGTGGCACCTTGTCGGCGAACCCGATGCCCTGCAGCGTGAGATGCAGCCATTGTGCCGGCACCGGGGTGATTCCGGGCAACGAGTCGACCAGTCGCTGGTATGCCGCATGCAGGTCGGCCAGGACGGCGTCGCCGGGGAAGATGACGTGCCAGGTGTAGAACGAACGTCCCGGGCGCCAGTTCGGACGCCAGTACCAGTGGTCGCGGACTTCCCTGATCCGCCGATCCGGCCCGTCCGGGTCGGGTATTACGGTCATTTCTGCTCCTCGAGGACGCGGCGTCGGTTGGGGAGGTCGGGCCCGAACGGCAGCCCGGGCTGGCGAATGAACTCGGCGATCCGGTCCCGCAGCATCCGGCCCTGTGGGCTGCGCGCGTACGGCGCGGTGAGCGCACCGACCTCCGCGACGCGCTGGATCAACGGCCGGACGCGGTACTCGGGCGCCAGCTGCAGCACCGGCTCGACTGCGTCGACGGCGCCGTCGAGCTCGCCGAGGAGCACGCGGGCCTTCGCCTGCTGCAGCCGGGCCATGCGTTCGGATCCGGCGTTGCGCAGCGCGTAGGGCACGGCTTCGAACTGGGCGATGCTGTGGTCGGCGTGCTCGGCGGTCCGATGCGCGTCGCCGAATGCCAGGTGCGTGTCCGCCCACAGTCCTTCGGCGCGTTCCGGCGTACAGAGCAGGACTCCGCCGGGCTCGGAGCCGGCGGGGCGGACGACAAGGGACTGCGCGACGTCGAGCAGTTCGCGCGAGCGATCCGCGCGGCCGGAGCGCGCGAGGTCGACGGAGGCCGCGCTGGCGAGGAACAGCCGGGCCGTGCCGGCGCTGTACCGCAGGCCGTCCTCGGCGTACGCCGCCGCACGCTCGAAGTCCTCCTGCCAGTACGCCGCCGTGTGCTGCGTCGCGCGGATCCAGCCACGCAGCACGTCGTGGTCCGCGGCTTCGGCACAGGCCCACGCAGTGCGAGTGTGGCCCTCGGCGATGTCCGGCCGGCCGAGATCGACCGACATCCAGGCGAGCAGCGTGATCGCCCAGCCGGCGGCGGCGTACAGATCGCGGGACCGCCGCGGCGACTGGTTGCCGGCCAGCAGCCCGAAGGCGCGGTCGCGGATCGCCCGGCTCTTCGCGAACAGCGGTCTGATCGGGGTCCGAAGGTACGACTGGGCGATCCGCTCGATGTCGGCCTGCAGTTGTTCGACGGTGAGCTCGCCGACGTTGGACTCCTCGGCGAACGACAGCAGCGCGATCGACTCGTCGCCCGCGTTCACCAGGTCGTCGTCGCGGTCGGCCATCGACGCCGGTGGCAACGGCTCCGGCTCGGTGAGCGCGGCGCCGTTGGGCGGGAAGAAGCCGAGATCGTTGTCCGAGGCAACACCGAGCACGTGCCGCAGCCCCGAGCGGTACGCCGCACCGGGCCAGCGAACCGCGCCGCGCTCGAGCTTGGCGATGTAGTGCCCGTCGAGCTCGTATTTGATCTCGGTCGTCTCCCAGAGCCACGCGCAGATGGCCTCGGCCAGCTCGCTGCGGGACAGGTGTTCGCCCGGTGCGCGTCGAGACGGGGTGCGTTCTCGCGCCTCGCGGAGGAGGTCGTTCGGGCCTGACATGCGGGCAACTGTAGGCCGCCGAACACACTCCGCAACCGGGAAATCGGCTCCTGTGGACGATCTGCCCCACAATGCCCCGACCTGCCCCAAATCCCTACGGAAAAAGGCGTTCTGGGGCAGGTCGGCTGGGTCCGAACGTCGTACTGCGGGCCGGTTTGCTGGTCCGGCGTCCGTAGCTGAGCGTGAACACACGGGGCAACCCGGGGCAACCCGGGGAAGCCCTGCCCGCAACCAACCGAATCCCACCTCACCCGAGCCCGCCGATTGTCGGCACCGCCCCAGGGCAACCAAGGGAAGCCCCACCCCACCGCCCAGCCACCTTCACAAGCCAACGGTTATGCGGCTCTTGTAACCGATCCGTGGGTGGCGTCTCGGCGACCGAGTCGGCGCCCGCGCTGTACCGCGCTGTACCGCGCTGTACGACCGCGCTGTACCGCGCTGTACGCCCGCGTGCGTCCCGCACGGTGGGTTCACCCACCGTGTTGTGGGTTCCTGACCCGTGTGAAGGGGGCCCCCCACCCCCCACCCAAGGGCACCCCCCCCGGCG
>NZ_JBEZFT010000133.1:0-11224 GCF_040649595.1 Kribbella sp. NPDC048915
TACCGAACCTGGTTGCGGTTCTCGAGGTGGAGACGGGATTCGAACCCGTGTACACGGCTTTGCAGGCCGTTGCCTCGCCTCTCGGCCACTCCACCCTTGCGGCCTTCTCCCCCCGTGGGGACGGTGGCCTGCCGAACCCTCTCTCCGAGCGGACGACCGGGTTCGAACCGGCGACCTCAACCTTGGCAAGGTTGCGCTCTACCAACTGAGCTACGTCCGCAACGCTCCGACCGTTTCCGCTCGGTGCGAGCAGAACAGTAGCGCACTTTTCGCCCGGACAAAAACCGGATTCCAGCACCTCTTCACCGTGTCGTGACCAGCGCGAAAACCAACCCATCCGCCACACAGGTCACTCCCGTTCTGTCCACTCAACACGCCGTCGGATCACGTCCTCAAGGTCATCAGATCGACGCTTTTCGGGTACTCCGCGTCGCCCGGAGATCGATCGAGTCGACACGCCCGTCGACCACGGTGAAAGAGAACACAATCAGCGGTTCGCCGCACTGTCGACGTCGGGTGGTTCCGGCGTACCTCGGACCCGGCGCCGCGTGCGGCCGGCGAGCTGCTGCGCGGCGGCGGGCGACCTGCCGATGATCGGCGCGATGTCGTCGAACGGCACCGCGAACAGGTCGTGCAGAACGAACGTGAGCCGCTCGGCCGGCGACAAGGTCTCGAGCATCACCAGCAACGCGAGCCCGACGGAGTCCGCCTCAACCGCCTCGAACTCCGGATCGGGTACGACGTCGTCGGCGAGCGCCGGCGAGCGATCGGCGATCGATTGTTCGGGTCGACTGCGCGGGGCGCGCAACATGTCGCGGCAGATCCGCCAGTCGTCCCCGCCCATGTGGACCACATCCTTCGTCTGTCACACTGACCGGCCGAGCGCCGTCAGCAACTAGACGGATGAGCGGCACCACCTGTGACAGAGGAGTAAGAATGACGGCTGCACCCCGCCCATTGGACGTGCGCAAGACCGACACGCTGGCGCGTCTGGTGAACGACGTCGACGCGTGGGTGTCGACGGCCTCCCCGGACGGTACGCCGTACCTCATGCCGCTGTCGTTCCTGTGGAGCGACGAGACGCTGCTGCTCTCGACGGCGCGGACCAATCCGACCGCGCGCAACCTGGTGGCGAATTCCGCCGTGCAGCTCGCACTCGGTGAGGTGCGGGACGTGATCCACGTGACCGGTACGGCGGAGGTGGTCGAGCCGACGGACGCCGAGGGGGAGGCGTTTGCGATCAAGGCCGGGTTCGATCCGCGGCCGCTGGCCAACTATCCGTTCTTTCGGGTGACGCCGATCAAGATCCAGGCGTGGCGTGAGGTCAACGAGCTGAAGGATCGTGTCCTGATGGACGACGGTCGCTGGCTGGTTTGAGCGTCGTGTGTGGCCGTGAGCGGATGCGGTAGCGGCTTTGCAGGCCGCGCGCGGCGCGCGCATCGTCAACCTGACGTCGGGCGGCCACCGGCTGTCGGACATTCGCTGGGACGGTCCGCATTTCACCCGGGGCTACGAGCCGCTGGTCGCGTACGGGCAGTCGAAGACCGCAAACGTCCTCTTCGCGGTGGAGCTCGAACGGCGCTGGTCGATGCGGTCCGTCGGCAGATCGTCGATCCGTCGCGCGAGCGGAAGACGGCGGCGCAGCGCGCGAGTGCGGCGGGGACCTGAGCTCGGAGCTCATCAGGCATTAGCCCCTACGATTCGGCGGCATGACCATCTTCTGGATCGGTGGCCCGGCGGCGGCCGGCAAGACGACAGTCAGCCGATTGTTCGCCCGGCGGCACGGATACCTTTGGTACAGCGTAGATGTCCACGCCCACCGCCACGAACAGCTCGCAGCCGCCGCCGGCCTGCACGACCCCGCCACCGGTCCAGGCGATTTCGACCGACGCCCGATGATCCTGTCGGACCTGTCAGCTGCCGACACCGCGGTCGTTGTCGAAGGCGCCCTTATCACTCCGTCCATGGCCGGCGTCGGCCCCGATGCGGTATGGCTCATGCCTTCTGCTGAAGAACAACAAGCTCGCCTCAACGAGCGAAACCCCGGCGAATCCCACGAGGGCTACCGCTGGGGCCTGGAACTGATCCGAAGTCAACTGTCGAACACCGGCGCAACCGTCGTGAACGTAGACGGCCAATCCGTCGCCGAAACCCTCGCCACGGTGGAGCAACTCTTCAGCCCAGTCATCGCTTCCGCTACCGCCGCCGACTCGCCGGCCGCCCGTCGATCCCTGATCCGAACCAGCAATCTCCACCTGGTCACGCACGCTCAGGTCCGCGCCCGTACTTCCGTGACCCTCGACTGCGAATGCGCCACCCGCACCTGCACCGCCCAAATCACGCTCTCCCCGAACGACGCCGCCCACCGCACGTCCACCCCAACCCCACCGCTCCTAGCCACCACCCACTGACGCAGTCAGCCAATCTGGTGCGAGCCCCGAGCTACCCAGCAACCCCGACCCCACAGCCGAGCGAAGCAAAGGCGATCGCGCGACTCCAGCAGCCGAGCGAAGCGAGGGCGGGCCCGACCCAGTAGCTGAGCGAAGCGAGCGCGGGCCTGACCACAGCACTGGTACTGCCCGGCGAACCCGAACCCCCGCTGGTGCGCTGACCGCCTGACCCGACCTCAGCAGCTGAGCGAAGCGAGGGCGGGCCTGACCGCAGTACTGGTACTGCCCGGCGAACCCGAACCCCCGCTGGTGCGCTGACCGCCTGACCCGACCTCAGCAGCCGAGTGAAGCGAGGGCGGGCCTGACCGCAGTACTGGTGCTGCCCGGCGAACCCGAACCCCCCGCTGGTGAGCTGACCGCCTGACCCGACCCCAGCAGCCGAGTGAAGCGAGGGCGGCCCCGACCACAGCACTGGTACTGCCCCGCGAACCCGAACCCCCGCCTGGTGAGCTGAACGCCCGACCCAACCCCAGCAGCCGAGCGAAGCGAAGGCGGGCCCGACTCCAGCTGCCGAGCGAAGCGAGGGCGGGCCTGACCGCAGCACTGGTACTGCCCCGCAAAACCGAATCCCCGCTGGTGCGCTGACCGCCCAACCCGACCCCAGCAGCCGAGCGAAGCGAAGGCAAAAGGGGGTGCGGGTGGCGGAGCCCCCGCCGGCGGCGAGCGGAGCGAAGCCGCACAACACGACGAAGGCGACCCGGTCCGCGCTTTCCGCGGACACGAGTCGCCTATCGCCTTCGTGGGCGATACTGGGTTCGAACCAGTGACCTCTTCGGTGTGAAGGCGGATCCTGCGTAACACGCGGTATGGATCCATATCGACGGTCCCCGGTCGCTGTGAGGTGTGGCCCTCACTCGTCGGCGGCAACGGGCAGCACGCTGCCTTTTCGCTGCCCGCGTCCGAGGGAGTCAGGTCACGGAATGTGAACGTTCAACCGCCAGCGGTTCTCACTGTGCGCTTCAGTCGTTAGCGTGCCCGCTGGATGCCCTGGGGTGGGGTGTCCTGCAGGGGTATCGATGGGGGGTAGTTCGAGTGTTATCGAACGCAGAGATGTTGCTAGGTCTCTCTCGACATCTAGAGAGCTATGGCACGAGTCAACCGCGAGCAGATCTGGGTCAGTTGGAGTTCGCCGGACAGTTGCTGGAGATCGCGGTTCGCCTGCGAGGAAGCGGCGTGACGTCCGCGGAACGTGCGTGCGCGATGGGGAGGGACGCTGGCATAGCTAAGCATCGGATGCACCGGGAGATTCTCCCCACGCTGGAGATGCTGGGTCTCGTTGACCTGGAGTGGACTCAGAGCGCAGGTGAGGTTGCGGTGGTTTCCGAGCGGATCCCTCCAATGCCTGAGTTGTTTCTAATGGCGGACCAAATCCTCCGGGTCGTGATGCCGGAGGCCGTAGAGTTGATCGCTCTGGAGATTCTTCGGCAAAGCACGGCTATGCCGATCACAGTAGCGACTGCAATTGATCTCTGCTCTTCTTTAGGTGACGAGCCTACGATCATGCGGGCAATAGATGATCTGGAGTCTCTGCATCTTTGTTCACGCCAGCAGAGCGCTGACGGTGACGTTGTTCTCTTCAATCCGAACGTGTGGGCGGCGGACAAAGACTACATAATGATGGCGCTTCGCGCCGAGGACGGCGCGGCTCGTGCGGCGCTAATGGCGCTGGTTGAGGAAGTTTCGACTACAGCAGGATTGCCGGAAAATGAGGTCGTCTCTACGGATCCGAGATGGATCAATTATGCCGTATCACAGGGCCTCATTCAGCGCTCTCTCGTGAAGACTGCAACCGGGCAGGAGCGTTCCTTCTTGTTCTCTCCTCATATGGGTCGATCTGCCTTCGATGCGCCGACTGGAACGGATCCATCGGGCCACGTGAGACAATTGATTGGATCGATGGTCTTTGCGAATCGCTTCGCTTCGAATCGCCTATTCTCGCCGCAAGCCTTTCTGCGTCGGTTGATTCGCGAAGGTGAGGCGGGTAATGCGAGTGCGATCAAGTCCGACTATTCGATGTTGGAAACGGCCGGCATCGTCCGAGTGGAGCAGGCGCAGCCGTACTACAAGTTCATCCTGCTTCAGTCGGACGTGGCTGAGGAGGCGCTGACCCATCTCAACGTGTCGGGCGGAGATGGGTCGATGGCCGGTGGGTTGCGGGAGCAGCAGGGCTACAGGCACCCGGAACGTGAACGAGCACGGCGACGCGCCGAACTCGGCAGGGATGCCGAGCCAAGTCCTGGCGCGACAGAAAGTATTCTGGCCGCACTTCGACAGGAAGCGGGGAGGAGGCGTTATGGCAACTAGGGATGGCCGGACTGGCCAGCTGAAGGGCGCCGAGCTGGAACGGCGCGTCGGGTTGGTGGAGTTCGCCGACGGGTCCCTGGTGCGCCTCCGCCATCCGGTCACACAGCAGATCGACGGCCGAAGGCGGATCGTCACAGACGTCGATGTGCTCTCATTGGAGTTTGACTCACGGCTGCGGCCGCGCGTCGGCATAACAGAATGCAAATCGACCCGTGGGCAAGCGGGCGAGCAAGATCGTTTGCTTTGGCTAAAAGGTTTGCAAACTGTCGTTGGGGCCGATAGGGCGGCCCTCGTGCGTGAGGTTGTCAGTTCGGCTGGCCGTGATCTGGCTCGAATCCTGAATCTTGATTTGATTAGTCAGGATGAAATCGGCCGTCGTGAGCGGCTCTTGACTCACCTCCCTACTTCCTTCGGCCTGTTTGGAGAAACGCCATACGCCGAGGCGGTAAAGGCGGCGGAGGGCCAACTGAAGTTGATCGGCGATCTCCCGTCGGGTCTAGTCGCATTTCTGCGAGATGATGCGCTGCTGGCGGAGCCGCATCAAGTTCTTGGCGCGCTCATCACCTTGGACGAAATCACTAAGAGTGGGACGGTACTTCCTGGCCCACTCGCGTCGATCGTGGCCGGTTATGCGCTTACGGCGCTGATGCTGGCGGCAATAAGGGCTGGGGGTCGGACTGATACCGTTGGTCTGGATGGCGCGCGGCGAGAGATAGAACTTGGTCTCGGCTCGGGTGACCCTAATGACAAGCAAATGCTGCGGGTAGCGGAGATGGCCGATCGTCTGCTTCGCGAGGAGTTGCGCAGCATCCATATGGCATATCGGGCTCAGGGTGCAAACGGCATCGAACGGAGGGTTCCGTCGGTTCGGGCGGCCATCGCTGAACCGCCGTTCTGGCTTCCCCGCTTCATGGACCTTGCGGAGCGCCTGCGGAGGCGGACGCCTATCGCCCGGCAGCTCCCACAGACGATCGACCTGGCCGTCCTTGATGCCTTGCCCGGAGGTTCCGCGTGGCTCAGCCCAGCGTTCGACGGCCTGTTCACGCGTGAGCACAGGCAGGCGATCGTGATCGCCGTCGACTGCCTGGAGCGGGCTGTGCCAGCGATCAGCAGGCACGTGCACGGCGTCCTGGACCTGAAGTTCGATCGCGGAGCAACAGCGGCCCTGGTTGACCAACCATCGGGCGTGTCCGGAACGACTCAGACGCTACCCGCTGCGACTTCGGAGGAGGATCAGTCCCCTGGCGCGTGACGCCTGGTGGGGTCGACAGAGGCCGCCCCGACCAGGCATGCGTGCGAGTGCGAACCGATCACGCGAGTCGGTCCAGTGCCCATGACCACTCGAAGCTCGAAGAGACCTGGGTTCCTGTTCCGGACGCTACGGGCTCTGTTGACGACGTCGAGCCATCGTGAGGGTCAAGGATGGTCACCCCGGCGTAGCGCAGCACAGCAAGCGATGCCAACCAAGCCGGATGACCGGCGAGATCATGCTTGGCGAAAGGGACTGCGACCGTTGGAGTGTGCGATCCGAGCGCCGCACAGAGTGTCGTTAGCGGGTATGTGTTCGCGCTGCCGTTGGCCCACGCATTGAGGGTGTTGAAGGTCATGGGGACGACGGCGACTGCGTCGGCTGGTGGGGTGCGCTTCGGCTGGTCTGGAGTGCGGGTGCCGGTGATGACGGGGGTGTCGCCTAGGTCCTGGTCGGCGAGCCAGGGAAGGGCTGCCTCTGTGGGGATGACGTAGGGGTCCCAGCCGTTGGCTCGGGCGGCCTTGACGCCGTCTGCGGTGCGAGAGGCGAGGGGCGCGCCGCAGACGACGATGTAAAGCGTTCGATTGGTCACGCGAGGACTCCTGCGCGGGTGGCGATAGCGGTCAGGGACGGGCTCGGCTTGCGGGAGCGGCGGAGGAGTTCGCGGACCAGCTCGCGGGCGATTGTGTGGTACTTGATCGCCTCGGGTGCTACGCGCTCGGCTGCCTGGAGATGCAGGATCGCTTCCATGTCGTTCTTGGCTTGGGTTTGCGCCCATGCCAGGTCGATGTGGAGGCGAGATCGGCGGCCTTGGAGTCCGGCCGGCATAGCGTCCAGGTCGATTTCCGTAGCCACCCGCAGCACGTTGGATGGCTCTCCGAACTCAGCCGCGACCGAGGCGCGATGGATGAGGACGTTCGTGGGGCCGAACGCCGTCCACCAGTGGTTGCCGTCATGCGCCAGGAGATCTCCGAGCTGTCCAGCGGTCGTCAGCCGTTCAGTCGCCGTCGCGCGGTCTGAGCGACGTGCAGCGATGACGGACGAGATGAGCCACAGTGAACCAGCGAGTGACACCGCGTCCGGCGCGTCGGAGCCGGTCATCGGCATGAGACCTTCGGCCGATCGGACCGCGATCCGTTCCGCGTCGTCGGTGCGCTCGCTGCGTAGCAGAGCACAGACGACCTGGTACGCGGCGAGACCCTGTGCGGCCTTGGATTCGGCGGCCATAGCTGCGTGGGTGGCGCGGTCGGCGGCGAGCCAGCCGAGCTGGTGTTCGCCGACCTTTGTGAGGAGCTTGGCGGCGGCGGAGTAGACCGAGCATCGCGCTAGGTGGGTCTCTCTGCCGTCGCGGCCCTGGTAGCCGTCGTACGCGTCGGCAGCTCGAATGAGGTCCGGAAGCATCGCCGTAGCCGTGTGGTACCTGGCGGCCTGATACGCCTGGTGGACCTGCACAGCGCCGTTCCGGAGCTGAGGGAGTGGCCACGGAGTCGCGGGCTCACCCAAGAGGTGGTGATAGCTCGCCAGCTGGCTACGAACCGCGTCTACGGCTTTGACGTGCTCGGGTGCGTCGGGCGCGAGGACCCAGTCACGGCCGATCAGGTCGGTCACGTCGACGCGCAGGACGGTTGCCAGGTCGTTCAGGGTGGACAGCCGATCGACACCACGAATCCCACGCTCGACCTGCGACAGCCAGGAGCGCGACATTCCGATGAGTCCCGCCAGGGCGTCTTGCGACATACCGCGTCGCTTGCGGTAGGCCCCGATGCGCTCACCTACGTGCATCTGCACTTCCCCTCGGTTGGTGTGGTTCCTCTAGTGAACCGGCTGCCAGCCCGAACATTGCGCACAAAAGTGCGCAGCCTGCCGAGTGCACATCAATCGATCGTTTCGCCTCGACGCTGGATGCATGAACGAGCCGACCACTCAGGAGCTCACCCGCTTCGGCCCCGGTGCCGCTGGCGGGACTCCCTCTGCGCGGGCAACTCTGCGGATGTACGCCGCTGTGAAGGGCGACAGCCGCTCCACCTCGGTCGGCGGTACGCCGCCGCGGAGTGCCGCCAGCACGGCAGCCAACATCTCGGTCCGGGATTGCTCGTGGGCCGCTTCGGTCTCGCGATACCGCAGCGTCGCCGACTTCAACTCGTCGCGTAGATCAGTCACCAATCCAGGGTATCGCACCTTGCTTGCGCAACTATCTGTCAAGCGCTACTGTGGTGCGCACCTTAGTTTCGCTTCATGTTCTGGCCAGGCCCGACAGAGCGACGCCCCGGCGGGTGCAACCGCCGAGGCGTCAGGGCCGGTCCAGTCCCTTCACGAACAGGAGCACAACCCAATGAGCATCATCCACCTGTCGGCCGTCGCTAGCCAGGAACCCTCGGCAGCGGACTTGGCCGGTATCGAGCAGGAGTGGCCGCTGATCGCGGCCGAGCTGGACCTGTTGGACGCGCAGATCGCGCTGATCAACGCCGGTCCTTACGCGTCGGCGCTGGAGACGCGCCGGGTCCGCCGCGCGCAGCGCCGGGTGTTGGAGGTCGGCCTGGGCCTGGCCGATCGCGAGCCGGAAACGGAGGACGCGGCATGACGGCCGGTGCGGCTCTGGCGGACCTCGTGCAGGTCGATCTGGGCTGGTGGAAGGTCGCGGGTTACGACCTGGTCCAGGTGGTCTCGCCGCGTACCGCGCTGGGAACGGCATGGGTCGTCTGGCGCGGCGATCACGTCTTGCACACCACGGACACGCTGCCTCACGCGGGTGGCTGGGTCATGGACCAGCTCGCCGGAGGTGAGGCGCGATGAGTACCCCGCTTCGTACGTCGTACCCGGTCCCGGTAGAGGACCTGATCCCGGCCGCACGCCGTCTCGCGGCCGAGCTGGGCGAGGTCCCGTCGCAGAACCGGCTGATGAAGCACCTGCGAGTCGGCAAGGACAAGGCCAAGGCAGTACATGCCGCCCTGATCGAGGAGCGCGCCGAGGACCGCCCGGAAACCCGGCTGCACTCGGTGCCAGACCCGGACGAGACCATGACCGATACCGACGCCACGGCCGCGGATTCCGAGGCCGACGTGCAGGAGTCTGCGCAGGTCACGCCGCCTGTAGATCTGGTTCCGGCCGCTGAGGCTGCGCCGGTTGAGGCGGTTCCCGCGGCCACGGTCACCACCGAGGCGGAGGGCATCTCCCCGGCTGCCGAGGCGGCCCCGGACGCCGGGGCTGAGACCGGTACTGAGTCTGGGGATGAGATGCGCCCGGTTCGGTCGTGGCCGGTGCTGCTGCTGGCGCTGCCCGCGTTCGTCGCGGTCTGGTCCGGCTGGGTCGGTCTGGGTGAGCTGACCGGGTTCGGTGTGGTGCATCCGCTGCCGGGGATCGCGGACGGCTTCACGATCAACTCGGCAATCACGCTGCCGATCGGTGTGGAGACCTATGCCGCGTTCGCGCTGCGGGTGTGGCTGTCCGGCCGCGTCCCCGCCCGCGCTCGCCGGTTCGCCAAGTGGTCGGCGCTGTCCGCGCTGGCGCTCGGTGCGCTGGGGCAGGTCGCCTATCACCTGCTGGACGCCGCTGGGGTCACGGCCGCGCCGTGGCCGATCACCACCGCTGTTGCCTGCCTGCCCGTTGCCGTGCTCGGCATGGGTGCCGCGCTGGCCCACTTGATCCACACCCGCGAGAACGGGGAGAAGTGACATGACCGAGCCGATGAACAACCTGCCCGACCCGATCGACCTGGACGCCCACCGTGTGGATCGTGCCCGCCGCGACGACGTACCCGAGTCCGCGCAGGCTCCGGAGGAGACCGCCGGCGTGCTGGTGCCGCTGTCGGCGGGCGAGGTCGAGGCGATGGACACCGCCTACGAGATCGCGTTGGACGACGCCGACGACCCGGCCACGGGCAAGGTCATCGTGCCGGTGGACACGCCTGGTCTGCCGGTGCCGGTCGCGGATGGGCAGCGGCTGCCGATCATCCCGACCCACCTGCGGCCGGAGAACCTGCGAGCCACCACGACCCGTGCGCTGGCGCGTGCTGGGCACGTGACGGCGTTCCACGCGGTCCGTTCGCCTTGGTACGCAACCAAGCTCGGCTGGTTCGCCACCCGCGGCCTGTCGCGGCTGATCGGCAGGCAGCTGCGCTGGTGGTGGGTGCCGAACTCGGTTGCTCTGGAGCAGAAGGCCGCGGACGCGGGTGAGTTGAAGGAGTGGGAGAAGATCCACCGCCAACTCAAGGCCACCCGGCTATGGCGAGGCGGCGTGCTGGCCATGCAGAATCTCGGTCTGCTGATCGGGCTGCCGATCGCGTGGAACGCGGCTCCGGCTGCTGGTCTCGCGGTCGCGGGTGCGGCTGCGGTCGCCGGGCTGGCGCACTACGGCAGACCCGCAGGTCAGACGGTACTCGGTACCGCTGTGGTCGCGCCCCGGTTCCGCAAGCTCAACTCAGACATCGTGCTCCGCGCCTACTACGCGGCCGGTCTCGGCAAGCCCGACCGTGCCGACCAGGAGGTCCGGTTCGGGTCGCCCATGTCCCGCGACGCCAAGAACACCGGTTCCCAGGTGGTCGTGGATCTCCCCTACGGCAAGGGCTGGTCGGATGTGGCCGGTGCCCGGGAGAAGATCGCTTCCGGTCTGGACGTGCACACCAATCAGGTGTTCCTGACGCCGGACAAGACCAGCTCGCGGCGGCACACGCTGTTCGTCGCGGACCGGGACCCGCTCGCGGTCCCGGTGGGCCGTACGGACATGCTGGACTGCAAGCCCCGCAGCATCTGGGACCCGGTGAAGCTCGGCAAGGACGAGCGGGACGCGCTGGTCACGCTGTCGCTGATGTGGAACTCGCTGCTGGTCGGTGCGCAGCCGCGCAAGGGCAAGACGTTCTTCGCCCGTCTGGTGGCGCTGCACGCGGCGGCGGACCCGTACGTGAAGCTCGTCGTTGCTGACGGCAAGAACTCCCCGGACTGGCTGGCGTTCAAGAAGGTCGCACACCGCACGGTGTTCGGGACGCACCCGAACCCGAACGACGACAACCCGATCGAGCACCTGCAAGCGATCCTGGACGAGGTCCTGGCCCACATCGACCGGGTGAACTCGATCCTGACGAAGTTGCCGGTGACGATGTGCCCGGACGGCAAGCTGACCAGGGAACTGGCTCGGGACCCGCGCTACCCGGATCTGCGGGTGCTGGTGATGGTGATGGAGGAGTTCCAGGTCTACTTCGAGACCGAGGACCAGGCCGTGAACAAGG